>CAZCEG010000323.1:0-3182 GCA_964497275.1 uncultured Oceanicaulis sp. | reverse complement strand
CGGCCTCCCACAGTTTATCGGGACACAGAACATGAAATTCACCCTCTCCTGGCTCAAGCAGCATCTTGAGACCGACAAGAGCCTCTCCGAAATCGCCGATGCGATGACGATGGCGGGCCTCGAGATCGAGCATATCGACAACCCCGCTGACAGGCTGGCCGCGTTCACGGTCGCGCACGTCAAGGATGCCCGGCCGCACCCCGATGCGGACAAGCTGCGCGTCTGCACGGTGGAAACGGTCGATGGCGTCAAGCAGATCGTGTGCGGCGCGCCCAATGCCCGCGCAGGGATGACGGCCATCTATGCGCCGCTGGGCGCCTATATTCCCGGTCTCGACTTCGCGCTCGATGCCAAGCCACGCAAGATTCGCGGCGTGGAAAGCCATGGCATGCTCTGCTCCACCAAGGAGCTGGAAGCGGGCGAAGACCATGACGGCATTGCCGACCTGAAAGGCGACTGGGCCGTCGGCACGCCGGCAGCGAAAGCGCTGGGGCTCGATGATCCTGTCATCGATTTTGAAGTGACGCCGAACCGGCCTGACTGGCTGGGCGTGCGCGGCATTGCGCGCGACCTTGCCGCTGCCGGTGTCGGCATTTTCAAGGACGCCGAGATCGCGCCGGTGAAGGGGTCATTCCCCTGCCCGGTCACCATCGAGACCAGCTGGCCGGAAGCCTGCCCCGTGTTTGCGGGCCGGGTGGTCAAGGGCGTGAAGAACGGCCCGTCCCCGGAATGGCTGCAAAAGCGCCTGAAAGCCATTGGCCTTCGCCCGCTCAATACGCTGGGCGATATCACCAATCTGATCTCCGTTGAGCGCGCCCGCCCGCTGCATGTCTATGATCTCTCCAAGATCGGAACGACCATTCGTGCGCGGATGGGTCTGGGTGAGAAGGACAGGTTCGAGGCGCTCGATGGCCGGGAGTATGACCCGCAGGCCCATCATTGCGTGATCGCCGATGATACCAGGTGTCTCGGCCTTGGCGGCATTATGGGGGGTGAGTATTCCGGCTGCTCCGGCACTACCACGGACGTCTTCATCGAGAGCGCGTGGTTCGAGCCGTCCATCATCCGCACGACCGGTCGTGAGACGGGCATTGTCTCGGACGCGCGCTATCGCTTCGAGCGCGGCGTGGATACGGGCTCCGTCCTTCCTGGTCTGGAGCTTGCCACCCGCCTGATCCTCCATCTGTGCGGCGGCGAAGCGTCAGACGTCTATGTGGCAGGCGAAATGCCTGCTGATCCGGCCTCCATTGCCTTCGATCCGGTGCGCGTCGCGCGCCTGACCGGGCTTGATATCTCCTATGACCGTATCGCCAATATCCTCACCGCTCTCGGCTTCGGGGTGGACCGGGCGAACCCCGTCTGGACGGTCACCGTGCCGAGTTGGCGGCGGGATTGTACGCAAGGCGCGGACCTGATCGAGGAAGTGGCCCGTATCGAGGGCTATGACCGCCTGCCTGCGACCAGCCTGAAACGGCCTGCCGGGCGGTTTGAAGCACCCGCAACGCCGATGCAGAACCGCGTGCGCGCCGCGCGCCGGGCTGCAGCCAATCGGGGCTATCAGGAAGCTGTCACCTGGTCCTTCTGCCGCGCGGATCAGGCCGCGCTCTTTGGCGGGCACGGGACGGGGCTGAAGCTTGCCAATCCGATCTCGTCAGAGCTCGATGTGATGCGCCCGAGCGCGCTGGTGCACCTGCTTTTGTCCTTGCAGAAGAGCCTCGACAAGGGGCTGGCCGATCCGCGCTTCTTCGAAGCGGGGCCGATCTATCTGGATGACACGCCCACTGGTCAACGAACGGTCGTTTCAGTGGTGCGCGCTGCCAGCGCAGGGCGAGACTGGAAGGGCGCAGCCCAGCCGGACGTGTTTGATGCCAAGGCTGATGCCCTCGCCATTCTGGAGGCTGCAGGCGCGCCGGTTGCCAATCTGCAGGCCGCGCCCGAGGCGCGCAGCTGGTGGCATCCCGGAAGGTCTGGCGTGTTGCGCCTTGGTCCGAAAACCGTGCTTGCCGAGTTTGGCGAGATCCATCCCGGCGTCCTCAAAGCCCTTGGCGTTGAAGGCCGGGTGCTGGCCGTCGAGGTGTTCCTTGATGCCATCCCGGCGGCCAAGGCGAAGGGCACGAAATCGCGTCCCGCCCTCAAGGTCTCTGACCTGATGGCGGTGCGGCGCGATTTTGCCTTCCTCACACCGGAAAGCGTTGGCGCAGGCGATCTCATCCGCGCTGTGGCAGGGGCTGACAAGCAGCTGATCTCTGACGTCGCGCTCTTTGACCGCTATGCGGGCAAGGGCGTGCCGGAGGGCCATGTCTCGCTGGCGGTCGAAGTGACCCTGCAGCCGGTGGACAAGACCCTCACCGAAGCCGAGATTGATGCGGTGTCAAAGCGCATCATTGCGGCAGCAGAGAAGCAGGGCGCAAAGCTGAGAGGCTGATTGGCCAGACCGGACCATCTTGCCGACAGGGCCGCACGGCCCGTCTACGCCCTTCTCCACGATGAGGATGAGGGCAGGATGTGCGCGGACATTCCTGATGAGGCGTGCGCCCATCAGCCGCGCAATGTCGTGATCTCGGCGCTGGTCCTGTCTCTGACCAAGACCGGCGACAGGCTGATGGACCCCAAGATCGTGCTGGCCTGGATGGTCAGCGCGCTGGGCGCGCCTTCAGTGATTGTCGGCCTCCTCTCTCCGGTGCGCGAGGCCTTGGCCCTGCTGCCCCAGCTCTTCATTGCCCGCCTGATCCGTCAGCGTGCCCGCCGCAAGGGCTTCTGGGCGCTGGGCTCTGCCGGGCAGGCGGCATCGCTCATCGCGATGGCGCTGTGTGCCCTGACGCTGCAGGGCTGGGCGCTTGGTGCAGGCGTGCTTGCCTGCCTTGCCCTCTTTGCGGTCAGCCGGGGCGTCTCCTCCGTCGCCTACAAGGATGTGCTGGGCAAGACTGTCTCGAAAGCGCGGCGCGGCGCAGTGGCGGGCTATGGGGCAAGCCTTGGCGGGATAGCAGCAAGCGGGCTCGGCATCTGGCTCATGGTGATGGAGGCGGGCGGGGCAGAGCCGGGGGCAGGCTTCTTTGCCGGACTGTTGCTGGTGGCCGCGGGCCTGTGGCTGCTGGCGGCCGCGCTCTACCTCCTGCTCGCCGAAGCGCCGGGCTCCACCGATGGCGGCGTCAATGCAATCGAAGCGGTGACGTCGCAACTCG
>CAZCEG010000322.1:0-3183 GCA_964497275.1 uncultured Oceanicaulis sp. | reverse complement strand
CTTCGAGACGCTTTCTAACGAAAGCTCCTCAGGATGAGGGCGTTCCCGCTTTCCCCTCATCCTGAGGAGGCCTGAAAGGCCGTCTCGAAGCGCGAGGGGAAAGCCCCCTGCGGCGCTGCGTCCGCTTGCGGACAAACGCGTCAAAGTCTAGGTGAAGTCCCATGTGGAGCGCCTTTGCCAATCCTGAGCGTTTTGAGCGTCTGGCCGCGCGCCTCGTGCCGTGGTTCGGCTGGGGGGCGGTGATCCTCTTTGCCATTGGCCTTCCCTGGGCGCTGATCATCTCCCCGCCGGACTATCAGCAGGGCGACACGGTGCGGATCATGTATGTGCACGTGCCCTCGGCCTGGCTTTCCATGGCGGCCTATGCAGGCCTTGGCGCAGCAAGTTTTGTCTACTTCGTCTGGCGCCATAATATCGCAGACCTCGCCGCGCAGGCGCTTGCACCCATAGGGGCGGTCTTTGCCTTCCTGACGCTTGCCACCGGATCGCTCTGGGGCAGGCCGATGTGGGGCACGTGGTGGGAGTGGGATGCGCGCCTGACCTCCATGCTGGTGCTGTTCCTCCTGTATCTCGGATACATGGCGCTGCGCGCCGCCATCGAGGATGAGCGCCTTGCCGCGCGCGCAGGTGCGATCCTTGCCATGGCGGGCCTCATCAACCTGCCCATCATCAAGTTTTCCGTCGACTGGTGGAACACGCTGCATCAGCCTGCCAGCGTCATCCGCCTTGATGGCCCGACCATTCATGCCAGCCAGCTCTGGCCGCTTCTCGTCATGGCGCTCGCCTTCACCGCGCTGATGACCGCGCTCTTCTTCATGAATGTGCGCAATATGAGCCTGGCCAAACGCGCCGAGGCCCGCGCGCGCCGGAAGATCGAAGGAGAGGGCTGATGGCCGAATTCTTCTCCATGGGCGGCTATGCCGTGTTCGTCTGGGGCAGTTATGGCCTCACGGCTGGCGGCGTCGCGCTTATTATCTGGATCGCGCTGCGCCAGCGGGCCAAGGCAAAAGCCTGGCAGGCCATGGCAGGCGAGGACCAACCATGAACCGGATCGTGCTCTGGGCGCCGCTGGCATCCGTCGCGGTGCTGCTCGCCATCTTTGCCATCGCGCTTCTGGCCCGGCCGGAAGGCACGCCCGGCGATCCGATGACGGGCCGCCAGATGCCCTCCCTCGCGCTCCAGCCTGTGGGGCCGGACTTCGTGCTCTTTGATCCCGAAACCATTGAAGGGCCATACGTGCTCAATATCTGGGCGAGCTGGTGTGCGCCCTGCCGGATCGAACACCCGCTCCTGACCGAGCTGTCGGAGGCTGGAATCCCCGTACACGGCATCACCTATGCCGACCGGCCGGAGAACAGCCGCGCCTTCCTTGCCCAGCTTGGCAACCCGTTCACCTCGCTTGCCAGCGATCCAGAACGCCGCGCCTCGCTGGAGCTGGGCGTCACCGGCGCGCCGGAAACCTTCGTGATTGATGGCAATGGCGTGATCCGTGCGCGCTGGCGCGGCGCGATCACCGAGACGATCTGGGAGCGGCACATGGCGCCGGCCTGGCAGGCCGCCAGCCGCGAATGGGACGCGCAAGTCGCAAGCTGAAGCTAGCCGGCAGCTTCCAGCAGGGTGCGGATGGCTGCGATATCGCCAGTCAGTTCACATAAGCCCGTCATGTAAACTCCGGCCCCGGTCTGGAATGCGAGGACGAGATAATTCTGTCCCGGCTCGAACTGATAACCGCACTCCATCTCGTCGCGGTAATGCCGGATCTCCAGATGCGAGCGGACAGGCCCCTTGTGGATGCGCGCGGCTTCAAAAGTCGTGATGTCGATCCGGGTCTGCCAATCCGGCGCCAGCGACCGCGAGAGACGATCAACGCGGGACAGCGCCGCTTCGGTGCTGACTGCCCGTCCCTCAAAGATCAGGTCGGCTTGCGATATCCGCTCACGGGCTTCCGCCGTGTAGCACGAGCAGGCCTCTGCCTTTCCTGCGCCCACCAGGAAACTTGATGCCAACAACAGGCAGGCAATGGCGGAGCGCATCCTACTTCTTCTTTTTCTTCTTCTTTTTCTTGTCCTTGCCGTCTTTCTTCGCCTTCTTCCCCTTGGCGTCCGCATCCGGATCAAGCGCACGGGAAATGCGCATCAGCGCATCGACGAAGTTTGCCCGCTTGTTCTTGGGCAGGACCGAGAGGACCGCCTCGTCGGCGGCGGCGGCCCCGGCAATGGCGGTGGCATAGAGCGCGCGGCCATCCTCTGTCAGGCGCACGGCATTGGCCCGCGCATCACCCGGTGCCCGTTCCCGCGAGAGCAGGCCCTTGGCCGACATGCGGCTGACCAGCTCTGCCAGCGTCGACCGGTCAATTCCGGTACGCTGGACGAGCTGGGTCTGGGTCTGGCCATCCTCGGCGGCAAGCGCGCTCAGAAGCGCAAACTGGCGCTGGGTAATTTCGACACCGCCCGTTGCCGCCGAGAAGCGTTCGGAGGCAAATTGCTGGGCGCGGTGAAGGAGCTGACCAGGGGACTCGCCCAAGTCGAAATGTTTGCCGTCAGCCATAACTTCCCCTTCATCCGATGACTGAACTTTGAGTAGCCTACACCCAAATTGTCACGGTTCAATGTCAATACCGTCCTGATACGGATTGTGCAGATCAGACACGGAGAAAGCAATGCCGCCTGCCAAGCCGGAATTTCACGCCGCAATTCCCGACGGCGATAATCGGGAGCGGCGCATCTGCTCCACATGCGGGTTTATCGACTATGTGAACCCGAAAATCGTGGCAGGCGCCGTGGTGGTGGATGATCAGGGCCGTATCCTCATGTGCCGGCGCGCCATCGAGCCGCGCGCAGGTTTCTGGACCCTGCCTGCAGGCTTCATGGAGCAGGGCGAAAGCGTGGAACAGGCAGCCGTGCGTGAAGCTTTTGAAGAGGCATGCGCCCGCATCGAGATCACCGATATTCTGGGCGTCTATTCCGTACCACGGATTTCACAGGTGCAGATTTTCTTCCGGGCGCGCATGGCCGAACCCGGTATCAGCGCAGGCCCGGAAAGCCTTGAGGTCGCGTTCTTCGCGCTGGACGAGGTGCCGGAGGGCGAGCTTGCCTTCCCGTCCGTGCGCTGGGCGCTTGATGATCATATCGCCCGGCTGGGCCAGCAGAGCCCGCCTGCGGCCCTGCGCACCCAGATGAAGAC
>CAZCEG010000321.1:0-3185 GCA_964497275.1 uncultured Oceanicaulis sp. | reverse complement strand
CGGTCTGGGCGTGATGGGCTTTCCGATGGCAGGCCATCTCAAGGCCGCCGGGCATGGCGTGACGGTCTGGAACCGTACGCAGGCCAAGGCGGACGCCTGGGCCGCACGTCATGGCGGCAAGGCAGCGACGAGCGCCGCCGACGCAGCACAGGGCGCCGACTGCGTCTTCATGTGTCTGGGTGATGATCCTGACGTGCGGGCCGTGGCGCTGCCGCTGCTGGAGGTGATGAAGCCCGGCTCGGTGCTGGTGGACCACACTACCGCCTCCGCCCAGCTGGCGCGCGAACTCCACGAGGCGGCCAGCGCACGGGGTATCGGTTTTGTCGATGCGCCGGTGTCAGGCGGTCAGGCGGGCGCAGAAAACGGCCAGCTTTCCATCATGTGTGGCGGGGACGCCGAAGCCTTTGCCAGAGCCGAACCTGTCATGCAGGCCTATGCCAAGGCCATCGTCCATGCCGGGCCAGCCGGGGCGGGCCAGCTGACCAAGATGGTCAACCAGATCTGTATCGCCGGTCTCGTGCAGGGGCTTTCCGAAGGCATTCACTTCGCGCAGGCCGCCGGGCTGGACGTGGAAACTGTCATCAGCGCCGTCTCCAAGGGCGCGGCGCAAAGCTGGCAGATGGAAAATCGCTGGCGCACTATGAATGACGGAAAGTTCGATTTCGGCTTTGCTGTCGAATGGATGCGCAAGGATCTTCGCATCACGCTTGAAGAAGCGCGCGCCAATGGTGCCACATTGCCGGTGACGGCACTGGTCGATCAGTTCTATGCCGAGGTGGAAGCCATGGGCGGCGGGCGCTGGGACACGTCCAGCCTGATCGCCCGGCTAAACCGCTAATGAGCGTCGAGCTTCTTTTCTCCATCCTCGATCATGCAGGCGTGTTCCTGTTTGCCGTCTCCGGCGGGATCATAGCGGCGCGCAACCGGCTGGATCCGTTCGGGGCAGCCATTCTCGGTGCGGTCACCGGCATGGGCGGGGGCACGCTGCGCGACATGATCCTGGGCAGCCTTCCGGTCTACTGGGTCAACGCGCCGGAATATCTTGCGCTGGCGCTGATCGGCGGCATTGCGGGCTATTACGCCTCTGCGCTGGTGACTTCCGGCAAGGGCATACGGCTCAAGGCTCTGGTCTGGGCTGATGCGGCGGGCCTCAGCGTCTTCTGTGTGATCGGCGCGCAGGCCGGCCTTGCCGCCGGAGCCCACTGGTCCATTGCGGCGCTGACAGGCGTGATGAGCGCGGCTTTCGGCGGGCTGATCCGCGATATCATCGTCAACGAGGTACCGCTCATCCTGCGCGCGGAGATTTATGCCCTCGCGGCGCTCGCCGGTGCCTCGGCCTATATCATCGCGGTGCAGATGGGTGTGATGACAAGCGTCGCCGCGCTCGGGGCCGCTGCGCTGGCTTTCACGATACGCGGAGCCGCCATCCTCTTTGGCTGGTCGCTGCCGCCGATAGGTCGAGTGGAGTGAGAAATGTCCAGCCCGTATGAAATCCGTATTCCATACGGCGAGATTGGGGCCGCCGCCGACCATTTCGAGCATATTTTGGACATCGCCAAAGACGAACGCCCGATACAAGCTTTCCTAAAAGACAACCGCTGGGTACTGGCTAACATGCACCCGCATGGGTATGCGGTTTTTTCTGAATTTCAATTTGGCTCTTCTTACAGAGCAGATTTCGTAGTTTTGGAAGGAAGTTCAGCAGGCACGTTTGTGGAACTGGTCGAACTGGAATCACCGACTGCTCAACTCACTACAAAAGACGGTCAGTTTGCAAAATCGGTACGAAAGGGCATAGCGCAAGTCAGGGATTGGGAAGGTTGGTTGGATCGAAACCCGCGGGCAATCGGAGACAGCCGAGAGCGGGGTGGGTTAGACATCGAAAAATTCAGTTTAATAATGAAGACTGTTTATGTGGGACGACGAGCGAACATTTCAGAGAAATTCAATGAACTGAGAAATCGAGATTTTGAAAGTCTAGGTGTTAGTATCCGTACATATGACAGGATATTATCTTATTTGCGGAGAATGGCTGAGGCCCATGATCGTCAACCAAGAGGGCCCTACAGTAACGTCAAGCCAATTACTTAGGCCACCTACTCCCCCAATATCTCCGCTGCCATGGGCGCGAAATAGGTGAGGATGCCGTCTGCGCCTGCGCGCTTGAAGCAGGTGAGGGTCTCCATCATCACCCGCTCGCCATCGATCCAGCCGTTCTGCGCCGCTGCCATGATCATCGCGTACTCGCCGGACACCTGGAAGGCATAGGTCGGCACGCCAAACGCCTCCTTCACGCGGGTGACGATATCGAGATAGGGCAGGCCGGGCTTCATCATCACCATGTCTGCCCCTTCCTCGATATCCATTGCAACTTCGCGCAAGGCCTCATCGGAATTGGCCGGGTCCATCTGATAGGTCTTCTTGTCGCCCTGCAGCTTTGCCGAGCCGATGGCCGAGCGGTAGGGCCCGTAAAAGCCCGATGCATATTTTGCGGCATAGGAGAGGATCAGCGTATCGGAATGGCCAGCCTCCTCCAGCGCCGTGCGGATAGCGCCGATACGGCCATCCATCATGTCTGACGGGGCCAGCACATCACAGCCGGCCTCGACCTGCGCGAGGCTCTGCGCGATCAGGAGGTCGACGGTCGCGTCATTGAGGATGACGCCCTTTTCCATCACCCCGTCATGGCCATGATCGGTGAACGGGTCGAGCGCGACATCGCAGATGATGCCCACCTCCGGCGCGGCGTCCTTCATGGCTTTCACCGCTCGCATGACGAGGCCATCAGGATTGAGCGCTTCGGTACCGGAATTGTCTTTCAGCGAGGGATCGATATGCGGAAAAACGGCGATGGCCGGGATGCCGAGATCGCGCGCGCGCTTGGCGGCTTTGGCGGCTTCGGCAACGCTCATGCGTACCGTGCCAGGCATGGCGGCGACCGGCTCGATGGGATCAGCGCTGTCTGACACGACAATCGTCCAGATGAGATCGTGCGGCGTCAGATGCGTCTCGCGCACCAGATTGCGGATCCAGGGCTGGCTGCGCGTGCGCCGCAGGCGGGTATTGGGAAAAAAGGCCATATCGTCTATCTCGCGTGCCAGAGCCGACAATGATCTGCCGGGAGGTTTGCCGTGAAATTCGAGCTGACGGAAGAGCAGGCGCTGATTCAGGACGCCGCACGCAAG
>CAZCEG010000320.1:0-3191 GCA_964497275.1 uncultured Oceanicaulis sp. | reverse complement strand
CACTGATCGTCGTCGGCGCGCGGGTCGGCTCCTCGGGCGCGATCCTGTCCTACATCATGTGCAAGGGCATGAACCGCTCCTTCATCTCCGTCATTCTCGGCGGATTTGGCGGGGAGAGCGTGGCGGGCGCTGCAGCGGACACCGGCGGGCGCTCGGTCAAGCAGGGCTCTGCCGAAGATGCCGCCTTCATCCTGAAAAATGCCGGCAAGGTCATCATCGTGCCGGGTTATGGCATGGCGGTGGCGCAGGCCCAGCATGCGCTGAAAGAAATGGGCGATGCGCTCAAAGCCGAAGGCGTGGACGTCTCCTACGCCATTCACCCTGTGGCGGGCCGCATGCCCGGCCACATGAACGTGCTGCTGGCCGAAGCGCAGGTGCCCTATGACGAGGTGTTCGAGCTGGAGGATATCAACTCCTCCTTCTCGCAGGCCGATGTCGCCTTCGTGATCGGCGCCAATGACGTGACCAACCCGGCTGCGGAGGATGATCCGACCAGCCCGATCTATGGCATGCCTGTCTTGCAGGTCTGGAAGGCCGGTACTGTGATGTTCGTGAAGCGGTCCATGGGGTCAGGCTATGCCGGGGTCGATAACCCTGTCTTCTTCCGCGACAACACCATGATGCTGCTGGGCGATGCGAAGAAGATGGCCGAAAGCATCGTCAAGGCGATGCATTAGGATAGCGGCTACGTCCTGCTGGCCAACGCCATAACGTCCGGCGGCATTTCCCACTGGCTTGGAGGATCGCAAATGCGGATATCTCCTCTGGCGATATTGGTCGCGCTCCTCATGGTCAGCGGTGCAGCGGCGATGGCTTCGTCTCACCTGATCCCGGCCTTTAGCGATGAGAGCGAAATTCAAAGGCTGATGAGCGACTGGCCGCCAAATACTGCTACCCCTGAGCAACGAGCGGAATTTACGCGAAACTGGCACGTGCAGATGAATGGGTTGCGCACACCTAAGTGGCGTGTCCTTGAGACTGGCCTGATCCTGCTGACGCTGGGTGGGTTGGTGGGAGCTGCCGGTCTGCTCTTTCGCTTGCGGCCGATACGCGGCTGGAGGGGGCTTAGTACGCCACGCCATGTAGCAACGTTTATTGCCCTGTCGCTCGTCCCACCCGTTCTGCTTTGCTTTGGACTGATCGTTGATGCGGTGACCTTGTTTCAACGCTATCAGGTGCCACCTTGGGGCGACTCGTTGAACATCGTGTTCTACGCCGCAGTGGGCGGCCTGCCATTTCTCGTCGGCATCAGCGTTCTGCTCGCAGCCGTCCACGCAGCGGCGGTACGATTTCCGGCACCGCTTCTCGCGCCCGTCAAATGGACATCAGCTGCTATCGGGATCCAGGTAATATATGGCTTGGCCGCGCTTTTCTGGCTCGGGCTTTCTGTGTTGATGGCGGTTGTGGGTGACCCGCTATTCATGCTGGCTGCGCTGGTCTCAGCCTACCTTGCGGCATCCGCAGGTGCGGGGCTAACAAAGCGCGTCACAGTTTGAATGTTCGCACTTGGCCACACTTAAGCGCGGCTCTGCGATGCATTAGCCCTTCAGCTTGGCGAGGCGGGCTTTCGAGCCTTCATGGATGATGCGCAGCTCGTCCAGCGTCTCGTCGATCTGGCGGCGCTTGTCCTCAAGCTCTGCGATCTTTTCGCCCGTACGCTCGATCACGAAGCGCAGCTGGCGCTCGCGCCCCTCCCCTTCCCGGCCGTAAAGCTCAAGGAAGGTGCGGATCTCCGACAGCTTGGAGCCTATCGCCTTGGCACGCAGGATCAGCGACAGGCGCTGACGGTCCGTCTCGGTATAGATGCGCTGCGTGCCAACGCGCTGCGGACTGATGAGGCCCTTGTCCTCATAGAAGCGGATCGTGCGCAGGCTGATGCCGAAATGCTCGGCGAGATCGGCAATCCCGTAGAGGGGCTCACCGGCCTGTTCTGCCTTCATGCCTGCGATTGCCTTGGCCATGCTGTCCCTGCCTGACGCTTACAAGATGCACTTGACGTATACGTAAGCATGCGTCAGCCTGATCGACATGACAAGAGCCCCAACGCAAAGCGGGCCAGTCAGGGAGGAGACAAGGGGCCGTGAGCGCGAAAAGCTATGACAGCGTATTCCGCGATCGGCTGTTTGCCGGAAAGACGATAATCGTCACCGGCGCTGGCTCTGGCATTGGCCGCTGCACGGCCCATGAGCTGGCAAGCCTTGGCGCAACGGTCGTCATCACCGGGCGCAAGGTGGAGAAGCTGGAGAACGTCGCAGCCGAGATCACGGCAGATGGCGGCACCTGCCACATGGCAAGCTTCGACATACGCGATGAGGAGGCCGTGAAGGCCGCCGTGGCGGAGATCGTCGCCGGGCACGGCCCCATACACGGCCTCGTCAACAATGCGGGCGGGCAGTTCCCGGCCAGCATGCAGGACATCTCCAAAAAGGGCTGGGACGCGGTGATCGCGACCAATCTGACCGGCGGCTTCCTGATGATGCGCGCCGTGTTCGAGGCCTCCATGGCCGAGCATGGCGGCACGATCGTCAACATGACGGCCGATATGTGGAACGGCATGCCGGGAATGGCCCATTCGGGCGCCGCACGCGCGGGCATGGCCAATCTCACCAAGACGGCTGCGTTCGAGTGGGCGCAATATGGCGTGCGGATGAACGCGGTCGCCCCCGGCTGGATCGCCTCCTCCGGCATGGACACCTATGGCGGCGCGGTGCGCGCCATGATCCCGCATCTGCGCCAGCACCTGCCGGCAAAACGCATGGGGACGGAGGCGGAGGTGTCCTCGGCCATCGTGTTCCTCTTAAGCGAGGGCGCAAGCTTCATCACCGGCGTGACGCTCGCCATTGATGGCGGCGCGCCGCTTGGCAGTGCGGTCTTCCCCCTGCCGGATCACGAGAAGAGCGTCGCCTATAATGGCTTCCACCGGGCGGTGGATCCGGAAATCCTGCGCGGAGGTGGCAGCTAATGCCCGTGCTCACATCCCGCCTCAACGCCTCAAGCGACGAGTTTCGCGCCAATGCGGACAAGATGGCCGAGCGCCTCGCCGAAGTGCGCGCGCTGGAGGAGAAGGTCCGCGCCAATTCCGAGCGCAAGCGGGCCGATTTTGAGAAGCGCGGCCAGCTACTGCCGCGAGAGCGTGTGGCGCGCCTCCTCGACCGGGATGCGCCCTTCATCGAGCTCTCCCCGCTGGCGGG
>CAZCEG010000319.1:0-3195 GCA_964497275.1 uncultured Oceanicaulis sp. | reverse complement strand
GCAGAGGTCAGGTCACCTGCCCGGTCACGCACACCATCAATGTCCAGAAGCGCGATATCGCTGCGCAGGGCGAAGGCAAGGCTCGGCTCGGTATAGCTGGAGAGGATCGGCGCATCGGCGCGCATCAGCCCGCCCTCCAGGATCACGCGGGCGGTATCACGCGAGGGAAAAAGCTCTGTCTGCGGCGCGATGATGCCCCTGCCTGCACCCTGCCAGAGGAGACCCGATGCAATCGCTGCGATGAGTGCCGCCATCACGCGCATACGCAAGGCGAGGACGATGGCGGCGAGGGCTAGCCCGCCTGTCAGGGCCGCGAGCACGCTGGCGGTAATCTGCGGGCCCTCATGGGCAAAGGCGAGATAGATGAGCACCGCGCTCACCAGCGCCCCGCCAAACACCATCAGCCCTGCCCCTGTCCAGCGCCAGAGAGGAGCGGTTTCGCGCCAGCTCATCACCCCCCAGGCGGCCAGTATGGCCAGCGCAGGATAGGCGGGCAGCACGTAGTGCGGCAGCTTGGTCGGCAGGATCTCGAACACCAGCCAGAAAGGCAGGCTCATCGCGATCAGCCAGCGCGCCGTGCCCGCCTGACCGGTCTTGCTGCGCAGCGCGCGGACGGCAGCGGCAATGCCTGCGGGCAGGAAGAGGATTGCCGGGAAGAAGAGCGCGGAGACCAGCAGAAGATGGAAGCCCGGCAGCCCGCCATGGCTTTCATGGCCGGAGACGACCTTCGGCCCCAGATCATCGCCCAGCGCCTCGCGCAGGAAGGCGCCATCGGTGGCGATCTGCACCGAGACGAGCCATGGCACGAGGATCAGGATCGCCAGAAGCGGCCCCGGCCAGAAGGCGAGGGGTTTGAGCCAGCTTGCCTTGCGCTCCCAGATCACGAGCGTGAGGGCGGCAAGGCCTACAGCCATGGGCGTGACCGGCCCCTTGATGAGGCCGCCGAGCGCCATCAGCACCCATAAGGCGACCGCCCAGCGGCGCTGCGCTTTGGGGTCGTCTGCCGTGTAGAGGCGCAACAGCGCATAGAGCGAGAAGGTCGTGAGACCGGCGAGCATGGCATCGGTCTTGGCGATGCCGCTTTCCGCGCCGAGAAGCACGGTCGCCCCCATCAGCGTGCCCGCGATCAGGCCTGCAGGGTGGGCGAGCAGCCGGTTGGCGATGAGGAAGGTTGCCAGCGCCGTCAGCACCGCTCCGAGGAGGGAGGGGATGCGCCACGCCCATATCTGCCGGTTCTCCAGCGCGCCGGTAACGGCCTCGGCCGCGCCCACGGTTACCGATTGCAGCCAGTGAATGCCGACCGGCTTCTTGTTGCGATCTTCATCAAGGAAGGCGATGCGCACGAAATCGCCCGTTTCCAGCATTTGCGTGGTGGCTTGCGCAAAGCGCGCCTCGTCCCTGTCCATCACCGGCAGGGTGAAGAGACCGGCAAGCCCGGCGACAAGGCTGACGGCCACCACCAGTATCCAGCTGCGGGCAGGCAGGGTCAGGTCACGCAGAATTTGGCTCATCATCGGCTCTGGCTACGCCTTGGCTTTTGCATTACCGGGCTGGCACGGCGTTCAGTAACGGGTATGTATCGGGGCGCGCGCGTCTGCAAGCGGCGCGGCTGAAGGAAAGTGGTTGGGAAATGGCTGGTTCTGCCCTGCAACTCTGTGTCGTCGTGCCGATGCACAATGAGGAGGGCAATGCCGGTGCCCTGATCCGCGAGATCGCAGGCGCGCTTGCGGGCCGCAATTTCGAGATCGTCGCCGTCAATGATGCCAGCCGGGACGGCACGCTGGCCGAGCTGCAGGCGGTGCGCAGCGAGGTGCCCTCCTTGCGCATTGTCAGCCACAGGAAGAATGCAGGCCAGTCGCGCGCGGTACGCACAGGGGTGCTGAGCGCCCGCGCGCCCGTCATCGCCACGCTGGACGGGGATGGCCAGAACCCGCCCGCCGATCTGCCCACGCTCATCGATGCGCTCACCCGCGCCGATGCGCCGGACGGCCTTGCGATGGTCGGCGGCCGCAGGGTCGGGCGGCAGGACAATGCCGGCAAGAAGATCGCCTCGCGCCTTGGCAATGGCATCCGCAAGCGCCTGCTCAATGATGATGCCGATGATACGGGCTGCGGCATCAAGGCCTTCCGCCGGGACGCCTATCTGATGCTGCCCTTCTTCGACCACCAGCACCGCTTCCTGCCCGCCCTGATGAAGCGCGAAGGCTTTCTCGTGGAGTTCCGCGATGTGAGCCATCGGCCACGCATCGCAGGAAAATCCAAATATACGAATCTTGGCCGACTTTTCGCCTCTATCAGTGATATGATGGGCGTGATGTGGCTTAATAGCCGCGCGCGGCAGACAGGCGGATGGGACGAGGTCTGATCCCTTCCCGCCCTGCCAGGTGAGGAGGAGTGCCATGCCAAATACGGCCGGCAGCGGGATTTATATGGGCATGCGGGCGGCAGAGAACCGCCGGCGTGGGGGCAATCAGTCAAACAAGAGGGGGATTTCCGTGTTCAGCATTTTCCCGAAAATCAGCATATCGATGGTGGTATACGCCATTCTGGCCTTCATCTTCGGCGTCGAGTCCATGACCTCGCGCCTGTTCTCGGTCAACATGATTTCAGGCGCAGAATGGGGCCTTACCCCCGGTGACCTGATCCTCATGCTGGCGCTGTTCTTCCTCTTCATCGAGATGGTGAAAGCGTCCGACACCGGCACGGCCTCGATCATCAATCACGGCATGTCGATGCTGGTCTTCATTGCGGGCCTGGTGCTGTTCCTGCTCGTCCCGCAGTTTGCGACCTCCACCTTCTTCATGCTGGTGCTGGTCGCGCTGATCGACACCGTGGCCGGTTTTGTGGTGACGATTGTTGCTGCCCGCCGCGACCTTGCGGTGGCCGACAGCTAGAGCTCACTACGCTCTACTGGCTTGATGGCCCCGGATGCGCCCGCTGCGCTCCGGGGCTATCGCCGTTCTTCACAGAAACAGGAAGAAGAC
The DNA here is from genome assembly GCA_964497275.1 of uncultured Oceanicaulis sp. Lineage (GTDB taxonomy): Bacteria > Pseudomonadota > Alphaproteobacteria > Caulobacterales > Maricaulaceae > Glycocaulis. The sequence continues at coordinate 211 of CAZCEG010000319.1, read as the reverse complement.
GCCGAGCGCGATCAAGGCATCTGCCGCGCGCGCGGCCATGGGGGCGGCCCGGCTCATGCCCGGCGCTCATTGCGTGTGAGGACAGTCGAGGGCGTGGCAGAGGCGCTGGCATAGCTGGCGCGGTAGCGGCGGCGTTCGGCCTCATCGGCTCTCAGGCCCCGGCGCGGCGCGCTGTGCAGCACCGGCACCCAGCCCGGTCCGGCGAGGACCA
>CAZCEG010000318.1:0-3205 GCA_964497275.1 uncultured Oceanicaulis sp. | reverse complement strand
ATCCGGCGCGCAGATGGTGCGCTGGATGTTGCCCCGTCCACATCGTAATCGGCAAAGATCGCGATGCGGGTGCCTGCCTGCAGGGCGTTCCAGACCACGCGTGCGGCCTCATCCATGCCGAGAAAGCTGGAGGGGTCAGGAAAGCTGTCGCGCAGGCGCGGCGCGAGAAAGCCGGGCGCGGATGCCGGATCGATGCCGCGCGCTGCCATAAGGCGCGCCAGCGCGTCATGGCAGCCGGTGATGCGGGCAATCTCGCGCGCCACATCATCCGGCGCTGCGCTGAGCGCCCACGCCTTTCCGGTAACCGAACGCTCTACGCCGAGGAGGGGTCTGTTGGCGGTCACATGACCGCTCCTACACGCTCGCGGCGAGACGCTGGGTGGTGATCACCCTGCGGGTGCGCGACGCCGAGGACAGAAGCAGGGTTTGCGTCTGCACATGGGTTGGCGCTTCCACCACAGCGGACAGTAATTGCCCGCCGGTTACCCCGCTGGCGATGAACAGGCAGTCCTTGGAGGCCAGCTCTGCGCCGGAATATTTCCGGTCCAGATCCTTTATGCCTGTCTTTGCGGCGCGCGCCCGCTCGTCGTCATTGCGGAAGAACAGGCGGCATTCGATCTGGCCGCCAAGGCAGCGCAGCGCCGCTGCAGAGAGCACGCCTTCAGGGGCACCGCCCTGCCCGATATACATGTCCACCGGCCGGGTGGGATCAGCAGCCGCGATCACCGCCGCCACGTCGCCATCAGGGATGAGCACCACGCGCGCACCGGCCCGGCGTACCTCGTCGATGATCTTCTGGTGACGCTCGCGTTCGAGAACGCACACGGTGATCTCGGATGCCGGAACACCCTTGGCGCGCGCCAGAGCCGCAACATTGTCCTCTACCGGACGGTCAAGATCGATCACGCCCTTGGGAAAGCCCGGGCCCACCGCGATCTTGTCCATATAGGTGTCCGGCGCATGCAGGAGCCCGCCGCGCGGTGCGAGCGCCAGAAGGGTCAGCGCCTCAGGCTTGCCGCCAGCCGTCAGCGAGGTGCCTTCGAGCGGATCGAGCGCGATATCGATCTCCGGGCCTTCGCCCGTGCCGACTTCCTCGCCGATATAGAGCATGGGCGCTTCATCGCGTTCGCCCTCGCCGATCACGATGCGGCCCCGCATCGGCATGTCATTGAAGGCCTTGCGCATGGCATCAACCGCTGCCTGATCGGCGGCAATCTTGTCGCCGCGGCCTGCCAGACGCGCCGCCGCAATTGCGGCGCGCTCTGCAGCTTCCACCGCTGCAAGGGCAAGGTTCTCGAGGGCATTGGCTGGCATGGCGGATAAGTCCTTTGATCAATAAGGGAAAGGCGGAAAGATCAGTCGCGCGCAGGCGGTGGCGGCGGGACGGCCCGCGCGCGCGCCTGCCGACCGTATTCCAGACTGCCCGGCGTCGGAAGTTCCAGAAGGGCCTGAGCGGTTATGGTCAGGTCGCGCGTATCGGCAAGCGTTCGCGCCTGCGAGGCCATCATCCAGCTTTGCGCCACAGGGCGCGGAATGTCAGGCACGTAGTGGGGTGCGGCGCGGTCACGGTCTTCGGCGATGCGGGTATCCGTCCAGCTGGCTTCGGGCTGAGGCGGGAGAACCACGCAGCCGCCAGCGCCGATCAGAGATAGGGTCAGCATGGTGAGGATAAGGCGGCGCACGGGATCGGCTTCCCCTTGAGAACTGGACCTGTTGTCTGCTTTGTATACGCTTCGGTTCACTGCTGTCACGCGCGCCGGGGAGCTTGCCACACATGGCCACGAAAAAAACGCCTGCAAAGCCTGCTGCCGGAAAGAAAACGAGAGCAAAGCCGAAGGCTCAGAAGCCTGACGCCGCCCCGAAGGCAGCCAAGCCTGAAGCCAAGCCGGAAGCCAGGCCTGCCGCCGCATCGGCGCAGCCCGGATTGCTGCCGCAGGCAGATCTCGACGCGCTGGAGACGATCTCGCGCAATGTCATGCAATCGGCCCTGAAGAGCCAGAAGCTGATGGCGGACGTCATGCGGCGTTCCCTTGAGGGCGACACATCGCTGATGCCGAAGGCGGACCCGCTGCATGCCGCACCGGAACTGGCACAGACTTGGGAGAAGGTACTCTCCGAGCCCGAAGTGCTGCTGCAGGCGCAGTCAGACCTCTATCGGGGGTATCTCGATCTGTGGGCCTCTGCCACCAAGCGCATGATGGGCGAAGAAGCCGCCCCGGTGATTGAGCCTGAAAAGGGCGACAAGCGCTGGCGGTCCGAGGAATGGCAACAAAACCCGATGTTTGACGCGATGAAGCAGTCCTACCTGCTCAATCAGCGTTTCATCCTGAACCTCATCAATAATGCGCCCGGCATCGACGAGGCCGCGCGCCGCAAGGTCAATTTCGTGACCCGCCAGATGATCGACGCGATGTCACCGACCAATTTCGCGCTGACCAATCCCGACGTGCTAAAGGCCACCTTCGAGACGCGCGGTGAAAACCTCACGCGCGGACTGATGAACCTCGTCAACGATCTGGAGCGTGGCAATGGCCGCCTCGCCCTCTCCCAGTCCGATATGGACGGGTTCGAGGTGGGCAAGGACCTCGCCACCACGCCCGGCGACGTCATCTGGCGCAATGAGGTGATGGAGCTGATCCAGTATGCGCCGACGACCGAGACCGTGCGCCAGCGCCCGATCCTGATTGCGCCGCCCTGGATCAACAAGTTCTACATTCTCGACCTGCGCCCGCAGGGCTCGATGATACGCTGGCTGACGGCGCAAGGCTTTACCGTCTTCCTCATCTCATGGGTGAACCCCGACCCCGCCCTGAAGGACAAGACTTTCGAGGATTATATCCGCATCGGCCTCTTTGAGGCGCTGGACAAGGTGGAGGAAGCAACCGGCGAACGGCAGGTGGACGCCATCGGCTACTGTATCGGCGGAACGATGCTCGGCAGTGCGCTGGCGCTCATGGCCGCCGAAAACGATGACCGCATTGCCTCTGCCACCTTCTTTGCCGCTCAGCTGGATTTCTCAGCTGCCGGAGAGCTTCTGGTCTTCATCGACGAGGAATGGTTCCGCGAGATCGGCCGGTTGATGGACGCGCAGGGCGGCGTGCTGGACGGGCGCACCATGGCCGACACTTTCAACATGCTGCGCGCGAACGACCTGATCTGGTCTTTCGTGGTCAACAACTACCTGCTCGGCAAATCGCCTCAGGCC
>CAZCEG010000317.1:2388-3221 GCA_964497275.1 uncultured Oceanicaulis sp. | reverse complement strand
CCACCGGCGGCAATGCGTTGAAATTCTACGCCTCCGTCCGTCTCGATATCCGCCGCGTCGGCGCGATCAAGGATCGCGACGAGGTGATCGGCAACCAGACCCGCGTGAAGGTGGTCAAGAACAAGGTCGCTCCGCCCTTCCGTGAGGTCGATTTCGACATCCTCTACGGCGAAGGCATTTCGCGCATGGGCGAGGTCATCGATCTCGGCGTGAAGGCAGGGATCGTGGAGAAGTCTGGCTCCTGGTATTCCTATAACTCCGAACGTATCGGTCAGGGCCGCGAGAATGCGCGTAAATTCCTGCTCGATAATCCCGACATGGCTGAGAAGATCGAAAGCCAGATCCGCGCCAATGCGGGCCTGATTGCCGAGGAAATGCTGGTCGGTCCGGACGAGAATGATGATCTGGACGATGCGGCGGAAGCGGCCGGATAGAATAAAAATCACCGTCCAACGGTAATTCATTGTAGCGGGCGCTTGGCTAAGCCGGGCGCCCGTTCGTATATGTGCACCAGCAATACGCCCAACGTGATCCAGTTTCGGAGCCAGCCATGACAGCCTTGCGCGATATCCGCGCCCAGTTCCTCGGCTATTTTGAAGGTGAGGGCCATGAGGTCGTCGCCTCCAGCCCGCTGGTGCCGAAAGACGATCCGACCCTGCTCTTCACCAATGCGGGCATGGTCCAGTTCAAGAACGTGTTTACCGGCGCTGAGCGGCGGGCCAATCCGCGCGCGGCCTCCTCGCAGAAATGCGTCCGGGCAGGCGGCAAGCACAACGACCTTGATAATGTCGGCTATACCGCCCGCCACCACACCTTCTTTGAAATGCTGGGGA
>CAZCEG010000317.1:840-2378 GCA_964497275.1 uncultured Oceanicaulis sp. | reverse complement strand
GACTATTTCAAGGAAGAGGCCATCCACCACGCCTGGACGCTGGTGACGCGCGATTTCGCGCTCCCCAAAGACCGCCTGCTGGTCACGATCTATGCCGAAGATGACGATGCGGCGTCGCTCTGGAAGAAAATTGCGGGTCTCTCTGACGACCGCATCATCCGCATAGGCACGTCGGATAATTTCTGGATGATGGGTGATACCGGCCCGTGCGGTCCGTGCTCGGAGATTTTCTTTGACCATGGCGAGCATATCCCCGGCGGCCCGCCGGGCAGCCCGGACGAGGATGGTGACCGCTTCATCGAGATCTGGAATCTCGTCTTCATGCAGTTCGAGCAGCAGGCCGATGGCTCGCGCATCGCGCTCCCCAAGCCCTCGATCGATACCGGCATGGGGCTGGAGCGCATCGCCGCCGTGCTGCAGGGCAAGCACAATAATTACGAGATTGATCTCTTCGCCCGGCTGATCGCCGCTGGCGAGGATGCGCTCAAAGTGAAGGCGCAAGGCGAGGCGCTCGCCAGCCACCGCGTGATCGCGGACCATTTGCGCGCGACCAGCTTTCTCATCGCTGATGGCGTGACGCCGTCGAATGAAGGGCGCGGCTATGTGCTGCGCCGGATCATGCGCCGCGCGATGCGCCATGCCCATATTCTGGGCGCCAGCGATCCCGTGATCTACAAGCTCGCGCCGGTGCTGGCCGATGAGATGGGCGAAGCCTTTCCTGAGCTGAAACGCGCTCTGCCGGTGATCGAGGAGACGCTGCGCGGCGAGGAAGAGCGCTTCCAGCGCACGCTGGGGCGCGGCCTGACGCTGCTGGAAGAAGCGATTGAAGGTCTGCCCGAAGGCGCGGCTCTGCCCGGCGAGACGGCCTTCAAGCTCTATGACACGTTCGGCTTCCCGCTCGATCTGACGCAGGACGCGCTGCGCGCGCGAGGGCTTTCGGTCGATGAGGCGGGCTTCAACACGGCGATGGAGCGCCAGCGTGCCGAGGCCCGCGCCCACTGGCAGGGCTCTGGCGAGGCGGCGGCCGATGCGGTCTGGTTTGCGGTGCGCGATCTTACCGGCCCGACCGGGTTTCTGGGCTATGCCAATCTTGCCGCGTCCAGCACGCTCAAGGCGATCATTACCGAAGGCCAGATGGCGGACCGGCTTGGCGCAGGCGCGCGGGCCGAACTCGTCTTCGCCGAGACGCCCTTCTACGCCGAGTCCGGTGGCCAGATCGGCGACACGGGCGTGATCACTTTCGACAATGGCGCGCGCTTTGTCGTCGAGGACGTAAAAAAGCGCGCGGGCGATGTGTTCGCCCATATCGGCCATCTGGAATCCGGCGCGATTTCCAAGGACGACGCCGCCCGGCTGGAGGTGGATGGCGCGCGGCGCGACGAGACGCGCTCCAATCACTCCGCCACGCACCTGATGCACGCCGCGCTTCGCAATGTGCTGGGGCCGCACGTCGCCCAGAAGGGCTCCTATGTGGGCCCGGACCGGCTGCGCTTTGACTTCTCCCATGGCCGGGCGCTGAGCCCTGCCGAGATCGCGGC
>CAZCEG010000317.1:0-830 GCA_964497275.1 uncultured Oceanicaulis sp. | reverse complement strand
TTCGGCGAAAAATATGGCGACCGGGTGCGGGTGCTCTCCATCGGCCATCAGCCGGGCAATCCCGATCGCGCCTATTCGGTGGAGCTGTGCGGGGGCACCCATGTGCGCCGCACGGGCGATATCGCCCTGTTCAAGATCGTGGCCGAAAGCGCGGTGTCTGCGGGTGTCCGCCGGGTGGAAGCGCTGACCGGTGAAGCGGCGCGTGCCTATCTGGAGCAGCAGGCGAGCGTCGCGAAATCGGCTGCCGATGCACTCAAAGTGCCGGTCTCAGAGCTCGAGAAACGCCTTGCCACGCTGGTGGAAGAGCGCCGCAGGCTCGAAAAGGAGCTGAGCGAAGCGAAGACCAAGCTCGCCATGGGCGGGGGCGGCTCGGCTGCGCCGCAAGCGGTTGAAACGCTGGGCAATCTGAAATTCACCGGCCGCGTGGTCGAGGGCGTGGGCGGCAAGGAATTGCGCGCACTGGTAGACGCGGCGCGTGAGGAGATGGGCTCCGGCATCGCCGCCTTTGTGGGCGTAACCGATGGCAAGGCCGCGCTCGCGGTCGGCGTAACGGCGGATCTCGCAGGCTCTGCGGCAGACGCTGTGGAGCTGGTGCGCGCAGGTTCAGCTGCTCTTGGTGGCAAGGGCGGCGGCGGCCGGCCTGATTTTGCTCAAGCCGGCGGCCCGGACGGGGCGAAAGCCGATGAGGCGCTGGAGGCTATCCGTGCGGTGCTGAAAGCGGGCGTGACGGCAGAGTAGGGCATCTTTTAGCTCCGCAACGCATCCGCGTTGCGATGTTCCGCGAAAAGTCGCGGGCGCGCAGTCGCGCTAAGCGTCGCCCCGCAGCCTTT
>CAZCEG010000316.1:0-3221 GCA_964497275.1 uncultured Oceanicaulis sp. | reverse complement strand
GGTTCGCGCCCCATGAACACGGGCGGCGGGTATAACTCGCAAAGCGCCGCGCCGGTGCATTTCGGCCTTCCGGGCGAGGGTCCGGTCACGGTCGAGGTGACGTTCATGTCCGCGGACGGGCGGGTCACACAGACACTCGAAGGCGTCGATCCTTCAGAGCTGGCTGGCCAGCCGCTGATCGTGGCGCGCGTGCCCTGAACTTGCCCGATCACGGGCCAACAGCGGCAACGGCACAAGAACCGCTGCAGGGGGAGAGAGCGTGAATACCAGGTCCTTCATCGTGATTGCCCCGCTGGCGGGCGCTGGCCTTGCGGCGTTGCTGATCTGGCTGGGTGTTGAGCGTGATATCGCGCTGACGGCCGGGATCACGCTGACGACGGCACTCTGGTGGGTGACAGAGGCGATACCGATACCGGCCGCCTCCATCTTTCCGTTTGCCGCCTTTCCCTTCGCCGGGATCATGACCCACGCAGAGGCGGGTGCTGCCTTGGGCAACACCGTCATTCTTCTGCTGATGGCGGCATTCATGCTGTCAAAAAGCCTGGAGAAATCGGGCGTGCATGAGCGCTTTGCGGTGGGCATGATCCGCCTGATCGGTGGCGGACAGGCCGGCGGGTTCGGGGCAGGGGCAAGGCTGGTGGCGGCCTTCATGCTGGCCGCCGCCCTTTTGTCCATGTGGATTAGCAATACGGCCACGGTGCTGATGCTGACGCCGATTGCGCTTGCCATCCTGTCGCGCGGGTCCGATGCGCGCCTTGCCGCGCCCCTGCTTCTGGGTATCGCTTACGCCTCATCGCTCGGCGGTACCGGAACCCTGATCGGCACGCCGCCCAATCTCATTTTTGCAGCCGTTTACGAGCAGGAGACCGGCACCGAGTTCGGCTTCATGCGGTGGATGGTGACCGGCGTGCCCATAGTCGCAGTGGGCGTACCATTGATGGCGCTGTGGCTGTGCCGCCGGATCCTGTCGGTCCCCGCGCCTGCCGTCGAGGCATCGGGCGCCTGGCGCAGCGAGGAGCGCCGTGTGCTGATCGTTTTCGCTGTCACGGTTCTCGCCTGGGTGTTCCGCACCGAACCCTTCGGCGGGTGGACCGGCCTCTTCGGGCTAACCGGCGTTGCCGATTCCACGATTGGCCTTCTGGCCGTCGTGGTGATGTTCATCATCCCCAATGGCAAGGGCGGTCAATTGCTCGACTGGCGCACGGCAGGCTCCATCCCCTGGGGGATGCTGCTCCTGTTCGCGGGTGGCATCTGCATCGCGACCGGATTTGTCGAGAGCGGCCTGTCAGAGTTGATCGGTCAGGGGCTGGCGGGGCTGAGCGCCTTGCATGTCTTTGCGCTGCTGCTTGCCTTGTGCCTCGCAGTGACCTTCCTGACCGAAATAACGTCCAACACCGCAACCGCGACGCTGCTCATGCCGATCCTCGCGGCCGTCGCTTTCGGCACCGGCCTGCCACCGGAACTTCTGATGGTGCCTGCGGCCATCTCGGCCTCATGCGCCTTCATGTTGCCGGTCGCAACGGCGCCCAATGCCATAGTCTACGCCACGGAGCGCACCACCATCGCCCAGATGATGCGCGAAGGATTTGTGCTCAACCTCATCGTCGCCGTGGTGGTCGCCGTGGTCAGCTATTTCACGCTGCAATAAGGGTCTGTTGAATAAGGGAGAAGGTAAGAATGCTGTCTCTGTCAGGACTTGCCAGCCTGTCGATTGCCCTTGCGTACGCCGATGGCGAAGACATCACCCGGCACCCGCTTTTGAACAACAGCACATTCCCGATCGCGCGCGCGGTCGAAGTGCCCGCATCAGCGACGCTGGTGTTTCACAGCGGCGTCGTTCCCGGCCCGCTGGACCCGGACGCAGAGCGGGGCAGCCGCGCGTTTTTCGGCGATACCGAAGCGCAGAGCGAGAACGTGTTTCAGCGCCTGGAGGAGTCGCTTGGCCTGATGGGTCTCGGCTTTGGCGATGTGGTCTCCATGACCGTGTTCCTGGTCGGCGATCCTGAACTTGAGGGGCGTATGGATTTTGCAGGCTTCATGAACGCCTATCGGCGCCATTTCGCAACCGAGGCCCAGCCGAACCTGCCTGCCCGCTCTGTCGTGCAGATTGCCGGGCTCGCAGGCGGGCCCAACATGCTGGTCGAGATCGAGGTCATTGCCGTGCGCCGTGCCGGTCAACAAGGGGAGGAATAGTCATGCATGCAGATCATAAGCGGCCGGTTCTGGCGATTGCCGGGGCCCTGGCTTTTCTAGCCCTCGCGGGCCTTGCACCCGGCGGCGCGCTCGCGCAGGAAGACCGTCCTGTCGAAGCCACGGGGTTTGGCGGACAGGTCTTTGTCCGCATGGACGTTCCCGAAGAGCGCGCCTCAGAAGTCCTTGGCGAGATCGCCGCGCTTGAGGCGCAGTCCGAGCTTTCTGAGCGTGACTATATCCGGCTGGGCGAGCTTAATGCCAGCATTGGCCGGTTTCAGGATGCCATCGCTGCGTTCGGGCGCGGGCTGGAAGCCTATCCGGACTCCTACCGGCTGCGCCGTCATCGCGGTCACCGCCTGATCAATGTGCGCGAACTGGATCGCGCCATCGTCGACCTGACGCAGGCGTTGGAGTTGATGCCGGATACGCCCGATCCGGAAATCCGGCTGGCAGGGGATTCGTACGGCACCTACCAGCACTGGATCTGGTACCATGTGGGTCTGTTCCACTACCTCAATGCCGACTATGACCGCGCCGCCGAGGCCTATCAGAATGCCGTGGATACCGCGCCGACCGAGGGGCTGGTCATCGGGTCAACCGACTGGCTCTGGAATGCGGCCATGCGCGCGGGCGATGCAGAGCGCGCCGCCGCCGCCCTGACCCGTGTCCCCGAAACACTGCCCGACGCCGCCAACCAGGCCTATGCGCGCCGTGTGCAGCTGTATCAAGGTCGCGTGGAGCCTGAGGAGATACTCGATATCGACAAGCCGGAATGGACCGGCGGCGACATCACCATCGCCTATGGTGTGGCCAACTGGTACGCCTTCAACGGCGACGCGGAGATGGCAGAGCGCATTTATCGCCGGATCGTCGAGACGCCGTTCTGGAGCGCCTGGGCCTTTGTCGCTGCGGATCGGGATCTCTCACGCTAGGGTCTGGCACGGCAAGCCGCCAACTGGCGGCTTGCCGTGTCACATTCAACGCGGCCCAGCCACCTGCCCTGTGCAGTTCATATGCAATATAGTTAG
>CAZCEG010000315.1:0-3246 GCA_964497275.1 uncultured Oceanicaulis sp. | reverse complement strand
GATCAGCGTAACCCCCGCACCCGCCACAGGCAGAAGCAGGAAGACCGCATGCAGCTGCTTCAGCGCCGGCTTCGCACCGCCATTGGCCCAGGGCAGGAAGGGCGCGAGCGGCACCAGAAGCAGCAGGACGATCAGAAGCGGGGTTGCCGCCGCATCAAAATAGGGCGGGCCGACCGAGACGGGCGCACCGCCGCCAAGCTCGATGAAGAGCGGATAGAGCGTGCCCACCAGCACCACGCCTGCAGTTGCCGCCAGAAGCAAATTGTTGGCCCCGATGAAGGCTTCGCGGCTTGTGGGTTCAAACCCGTCCCCCTCGCCCAGCGATCCGGCGCGTGCCGCAAAGAGCGCAAGGCCCGCCACCGCGGATACACCCAGCATGCCAAGGATCCATACGCCCCGCTCAGGATCGAGCGCGAAGGCATGCACCGAGGTGATAACGCCGGAGCGCACCAGGAACGCCCCAAGGATGGAGAGGACATAGGCCAGCAGCGCGAGGAACACCGTCCAGCCGGGAAACGCGCCGCGCTTTTCGGTGGCGATGGAGGAGTGGATGAGCGCCGCGCCAAGAAGCCAGGGCATGAAGCTGGCGTTCTCCACCGGGTCCCAGAACCACCAGCCGCCCCAGCCAAGCTCGTAATAGGCCCACCACGCACCCAGAGCGATGCCTGCGGTGAGGCTGGTCCACGCGCCAAGCGCCCACGGACGCAGCGCCCGCGCGAGTTCGCGCCCTTGGGTCTTCTGGATCAGGCCTGCCGCCGCAATCGCGAACGCTGCTGAGAGGCCGACATAGCCGATGTAGAGGAGCGGAGGATGGATGGCGAGCGCCGGGTCCTGCAGGATCGGGTTGAGATCAAGCCCCTGCAATGGCGCCGGGTCCATCCGGTCGAACGGGTTGGACGCAAAGGCGAGGAAGGCGAAGAACAGCGTCTGCAAAAGGCCCTGTATCGAGACAGCGCGGGTGCGCAGGAGCGCGTCACGCGGGCCAATGCGCACCAGCCCATAGCCGAACAGGGCGAGGATGCAGCACCAGAGCAGCATCGAGCCCTCATGCCCGCCCCAAGCCGCAGTGACCTTGTAGAACAAGGGCTTGTCGACATGGGAATGGCCGACGACATAGGCGATGGAAAAGTCGGACTGGATGAAAGCCGCAATCAGCATGGCGAAGGCGGCAACCGACGTCGCCAGCGCTGCGGCGCTCGCGGCCCTGCCCGCTCTGGCAAACGCCTCACGGCCCGGCGATGCGCCAACCCAGCTCAGCGCCATCTGCGCGAGCGAGGCAATCAGTGCCAGCGCGACAAGGAAGCGGCCGAGTTCAGCGATCATGAGCCTGTGCGCCCATAGCCTTCGCGATAGGCGTCGCGGCCCGTGGCAGGCAGGCCCGCGCCTTCGGTCCTGGCGCGCTCCAGCGCGGCGGCGACTTCCGGCGGCATATAGGCTTCGTCGTGCTTGGCGAGAACCCGGCTCGCCACGAACAGGCCAGCCTCGTCGAACGCGCCTTCGGCCACGATGCCCTGCCCTTCGCGGAACAGGTCCGGCAGGGAGCCCTCATAGCTGATGCGGATATCGGCCAGCGTGTCAGTGACGGTGAAGTCGGCTCCGCCCGTGGCGGGCCGCACGACCGAGCCTTCCACCACCAGCCCGCCAACGCGGACGCGCTGTCCCGGCGGCGGCGGATTTTCCGCCACCATGGCGGGCGAATGGAAGAAGGTCATCGCATCGCGCATGGCAAAGCCTGCCAGCACCGCCGCGCAGCTGAGCACCCCTGCGGACGCCAGCACGATCCAGAGCCGTTTACGTGCCTTGATCACGGATTTCAGTCCTCCAGCCCGATGGCGCGTTCCAGCGCATCGAGAATAGCCATAATCCCCGCATCATCGCCAGAAAGCGCGCGCGCCCGGGCCAATGCTTCCAGCGCGCCTTCGCGGTTCTCGGTGACGGCGCGCACCCGCGCCAGCACCAGCCATCGGGGAAGATCGTCAGGATAGGCTTCAAGTCCAGCCTCCAGCCCTGCGACCATTCGCGCGACCATCTGCTCTGGCGTCTCGTCTTCGGGCATTTCGCCGCCCGGCAGCATCATCGGGCCGCCTGCGGGGCGCGACAGCAGGTCTGCGGCGCGCGCGGCAATCGCCATGCGGAAGGGATCGCCCTGCGGGAGTTCGCGGATAATGCCAGACCAGTAACCCAGCGCCTCCTCCCGGTCACCCGCTTCATAGGCGGCAACACCGAGGAAGAAGGCGGGTTCGGGCAGTTGCGGCTCCAGCGCATGGGACGCGGCAAAGGCCCGCTCGGCTTCAGGCGTGACGCTGCCTTCATTGAGGTTGACCAGTGCCTGACCGAGATCGGAAAGGACGCGGGCGTCTTCCTCGACGCGCAGCGAGCGCTCCAGCATCGCGATCGCTTCCAGATCGCGGCCATCAAAAGCAAGGAAACGGCCCAGAAGAGCCAGTGCCTGCGCGTTGGCCGGCTCGCGGCGCACGATGGCGCGCAGCCGCTCTTCCTGCTCTTCGGGCGTCAGGGCTTCCGGATCGGTCGCCGCCAGACGCGCTTCGGTGACGCTATAGGGTTGTCCCGGCAGTCCCGGCTGGCCACCGACGAGATACGCTCCGAGCGCCGCTACCGCCACAAACGCCATGACACCGAAAGCCGCCAGCCGCTGCATCGGGTTCAGCGCGCCTCTGGCCAGCGGCGAGGCGATCCACAGCGCCACCACCATGCCCAGCGTGGCGATCATCAAGGTGAGGATAATCATGGCCTGCGCCTTCTGAACACGACGACAAGGTTATTGGCCGGCATCGCGATACGCTGGTCAGCCGTGAAGCCGTGCGCTTCGGCGAGCGCTGTAACCGTGTCGAGCGCGCGCACGCCCCAGCCGGGATTGCGCGCTTTCAGGCTTTCGTCGAAGGCGAGATTGGAGGGGGCCGTAGCATCGCCCTCCAGAAAAGGCCCGTAGAGGACCAGTAGCCCGCCATCAGCGAGCAAAGCGCCCGCGCCTTCAACAAGCCCCTCACTGGCCGCCCAGGGCGCGATATGGATCATGTTGGCGCAGAAAATCGCCTCGACCGGCTCGGTTACGCTTTGCCACCAGCCCTTCGCCAGTACATCCAGCTGAAGTGCCGGTGCAATGCGGCCATCGGCATCGCGCGCCCAGTCATCAATGCTCACACGCGAGCGCGCATCGGGTTCGCTGGGCTGCCAGCGCAGGTCCGGCCGCGCGGTAACGCAGGCGAGCATGCGCTGGCCTGCGTT
>CAZCEG010000314.1:0-3247 GCA_964497275.1 uncultured Oceanicaulis sp. | reverse complement strand
GGACCGAACCCATCGCTGGATCGTTGACCCGCTGGACGGCACGACGAACTTCCTGCACGGCCAGCCGCATTTTGCGATTTCCGTGGCGCTGGAGCGGGAAGGCGAGCTGATCGCAGGCGTGGTCTATAACCCCGCCAATGACGATTTTTTCCATGCCGAAAAGGGGCGCGGCGCGTACCTGAACGACCGCCGCCTGCGCGTTTCGGGCCGCATCCATTTCGATGAGTGCGTGATCGCCACCGGCATGCCGTTCGCGGGCAAGTCCGGCCACGCCAAGTTCCTGACCGAACTGCACGCCATCATGCCCCATACGGCAGGCATACGCCGCTATGGCGCGGCCTCGCTGGACCTTGCCTGGACGGCGGCAGGCCGGTTTGACGGCTTCTTTGAGCGCAACCTCAAAGCCTGGGACATTGCGGCCGGCATCGTGCTGGTGCGCGAGGCGGGCGGCTATGCCGGCTCGCTGGACGGCACGGGCGATGTGCTGGAGACCGGCCATATCGTGGCCGGTAACGAGTTCGTCTTTGACGAGCTGAAAAAGCGCCTCTCGCAGGTCGGCAAATAGGCAAGGGCGCCCGCGCGCGCCCAAAAACAGCCAAGAAGCTTGTCTCTCATGGATAAACGGGCCATGCCTTGTCCCGTGCCGCAAGAGAGGGACCAGCCTGCTGATGCCGTCACGCGACCTGCCTTTCCCGCCCGAAACGCCCAAGCCCCGCAAGGTGCGCTTTACCGGTCCCGGCCAGTACATTGTGTGGATGCTGGTCTTCATCGCGGTGGTGGCAGGGCTTGCCGCCGTGCTGCACCAGCCGCTGATTACCGCATTTCAGGCCAATGCCGCCATTAATGGCGTCATCCTTGGCGTCCTCCTGATCGGCATTCTCTACACCTTCCAGCAGGCCCTTGCGATTGGCCCCAGCGCGCGCTGGCTGGTCAAGCTGCATGATACCGACCACCCCGACCAGCTGGGCAATCCGCCTGCCCTGATAGCGCCCATGGCCGCCCTCATCACCGATGCAGCAGACGGAAAGGCGCGCCTGTCGGCGGCGTCGGCGCGCGTGGTGCTGGATTCGGTTGGCGCGCGCATGAGCGAGAGCGGGGCTTTCACGCGCTATTTCGGGCGTCTGCTCATCTTCCTCGGCCTGCTCGGCACGTTCTACGGCCTCCTGCTTGTCGTATCGGACGTGGGCGAGGCCGTGCGTGCGGTATCGGCCACCTCTTCTGGTGCAGGCGAGGTGGAAGCCGCCCGCCTGATGGCTGCCATCGAGGATCCCATTCAGGGCATGGGCACAGCCTTTGCCTCCTCGCTCTTTGGTCTTGCCGGATCGCTGATCATCGGCTTTCTGGAGTTGCAGGCGAGCCGGGCGCAGAACCGTTTCTATAACGAGATCGAGGAATGGCTGTCTTCCATCTCGCGCCTGTCTGCGGCGGCGCCGATGGCCGCTGGCGAGGGCGACAGCTCCAGCGCCTATGTCGCCGCCCTGCTTGAACAGACCGCCGACACGGTCGACAGGCTCGCCTCCACCATGGAGCGTCATTCGCGCCAGCTGGAGGTGACGCTGACCCGCTTTGCCGACGATGCGGCGGAAGCCAATCGCGAGGCCGCCCGCCTTCTCAGGGACGAGATCAAGGTGCTGGTGCGCGCGCTGGAAGCGCAGGCCCGCATCAATAGCCGCCGGGATGGGGATCGGTAGATCATGGGTCTGGCGCGTCACCTTCAGCGGGACGTTGATAGCGGCGATTACTGGCCGGGCTTTGTCGATGCGCTGGCAACGCTCTTGCTGGTCATCGTCTTCCTGCTGGCCGTGTTCGTGACCGGCCAGTACGCGCTCTCCACCGCCCTTACGGGCCGCGACGAGCAGCTGGCAGACCTCAATGCGCGCCTTGCCCAGCTTGCCAATGAGCTGAACCTGGCTGAAGCGGAGAACGCCTCCTTGACCTTGCGCGTCAGTACGCTGACCGCAGAGAACGAAAGCCTTGCCGAGCAGCTGGAAAGCACCACGGCGCGCATCGCAGCGCTTTCCTCCAGCCTTGATGAGGCAGAGGAATTGTCTGAGGAAGCCCAGCTTACGATCGCGCTGCTGGCCGAGCAGATGGACATTCTGCGTCAGGAGCTCGCCCGGCTGAACGCGGCGCTGCAAGCGTCGGAAGCGCGCGAGGCGGAGCTGGAGACGCAAATCATCAATCTTGGCACACGGCTGAACGCGGCGCTCGCCAGCGAGGTGGCGCGCCTGTCGCAATACCGCTCCGAATTCTTCGGGCGGCTGGTGGAAATCCTCGGTAACCGATCCGGCGTGCGCGTGGTGGGCGACCGCTTCGTGTTCGAGACCGATGTGCTGTTCGATTCCGCCTCGGCCGAGCTTTCCGAAGAGGGCCGCGAGGGGCTGCGCCCGATAGCGGCAGCCATATTGCAGCTGACCCGCGAGATACCCTCCGACATCGAGTGGGTGATCCGGGTGGACGGGCATACCGATGTGCGTCCGCTGGGGCCGTCGGCGCAGTTCTCCTCCAACTGGGAGCTCTCCACCGCCCGCTCCCTGTCGGTGATCAACTGGCTGGTGTCGCAAGGCGTGCCGCCCAACCGGCTGATGGCCGCAGGGCTGGGCGAGCATTACCCCATCGCCACGGGGCGCACCGAGGCCGACCATGCGCGAAACCGGCGCATCGAGCTGAAGCTGGAAGCGCGCTGAGGGGATTTAGTGATGCTCCGGGGCGGTCGCCCGCGACTTTTCGCGGAACATCGCAACCCGGCCTGTCTCCGCCAGGCGGGGAATGGGCTGCGGAGCTAGATACGTCTCAACTCTGTGACGATATCCACAGGATTCTGCGCGGGCCTGCTTGCGTTAACCCTTTGGGGAAAAAACGCACTGACTCCCATCTGACCGCCCATGCTTGCGCTTGAGGCCTCACACGTATATACACCGCCGCTCATTTCTATCAGACTTGCCTTTACCTGCAGTGCTGGTGAACACGCGCTGCGGTCAGGGGCTTTGGAGGCGGAGCCGTCACATGAAACAGGATATTCACCCCGATTATCACTTCATCGAAGTGGTGATGACCGACGGCACCAAGTTCAAGACGCGGTCGACCTATGGCAAGGAAGGCGCTTCGCTGTCGCTCGACATCGACCCGCGCACCCATCCGGCCTGGACGGGTGGCACGCAGACCCTTGTTGACCGTGCCGGCCGCGTGTCCAAGTTCAAGGACAAGTTCAAAGGCTTCGGTGTGTAACCGCCCACCCCCCTCACCT
>CAZCEG010000313.1:0-3247 GCA_964497275.1 uncultured Oceanicaulis sp. | reverse complement strand
TGAAGACCTGATCCCCCGCGAGGAGATGGTCGTCACCCTTACCCATGGCGGGTATGTGAAGCGCACCCCGCTCTCGCTCTACCGGGCGCAGAACCGGGGCGGGCGCGGGCGTGCCGGCATGGCGATGAAGGACGAGGATTTCGTCTCCACGCTCTTTGTTGCCTCCACCCACGCGCCGCTGCTGTTCTTCACCTCTGATGGCATGGTCTACAAGACCAAGACCTGGCGCCTGCCGCTGGGCGCGCCCAACACCAAGGGCAAATTCCTGACGAACCTCCTGCCTGCCGTCTCTGAAGGCGCGTTCATTACCTCGGTGATGGCCCTGCCGGAGGACGAGGCTGAATGGGACAAGTTCGATGTGATGTTTGCGACCACCAAGGGCACGGTCCGTCGCAACAAGCTGTCCGACTTCGTGCAGGTGAACCGCAACGGCAAAATCGCCATGAAGCTGGAGCCGGAAGACGGCCAGATCCTCGACGTGCTGCTGGCGCATGAGGATCAGGACGTGCTGCTGGCGACCGCGAACGGCAAGGCGATCCGCTTCCCTGTGACCGATGTGCGCGTGTTCGCCAGCCGGGCCTCAACCGGCGTGCGCGGCATCCGCATGGAGGAAGGCGACAGCCTCATCTCCATGGCGGTGCTCGATGCGGTAGAGATCAGCCGGGCCGAAACCCGCGCCTATCTGAAACGCCGCCGCGCCGAAATGCGCACTGAAGGCGATGAAGAGCTCGATACAGTCGAGATCGAGGCGGGCGACGAGGAAGAGGGTGAGGATATCACCCTGTCCGAAGAACGCTGGGCGGAGCTGCGCGAGCGCGAGCAATTGCTGCTCAATGTCGTCTCGTCGGGCATGGGCAAGCGGGTGGTTTCCTACGAATACTTCCCGCAGAGCCGGGGCGGTCAGGGCGTCTGGACCAAGGACAAGCGCCAGCCCGAACCGCTGGCGGCGTGCTTCATCGTGGGCGAGGCCGATACCGTGATGGCGGTCACCGATGGCGGCCAGCTCATTCGCTTCCCGCTGCATTCGGTGCGGATCGCCAGCCGCGCCACCAAGGGCGTGCGCCTGATCCGACTGTCGCCGGGAGAGAAGGTGGTTTCGGTGGCGCGCATTGCCGAGAGTGGTGAAGATGACGTCGACGAGGCCGGGGTGGTTGATACCATGCCCCCGCCTGCTGGAGAGGCGTGATGAAGCAGCGCGTGGCCCTTTATCCTGGTACGTTTGATCCGCTGACCAACGGCCATATCGATATCGTGCGCCGCGCGGTGAAGCTTTACGACAAGCTGGTCATCGGCATTGCCCGCAATGAGGACAAGAAGCCGCTCTTCTCGCTCGATGAGCGGGTGGAAATGGCGCTGGACCTGACGCGCGAGTACACTGGGGAAACCGTGATCGAGGTGCGGCCTTTTTCCGGCCTGCTTATGCATTTCGCCCAGGAAGTGGGCGCTGGATCGATCATAAGGGGCCTCAGGGCCGTGTCGGACTTCGAGTATGAGTTCCAGATGGTTGGCATGAACCAGCGCCTCAATCCTGACATCGAAACGGTGTTTTTGATGGCAGACCCGCGCCATCAGGCGATTGCCTCACGTCTCGTGAAGGAAATCGCGCGTCTGGGCGGGGACATCACGGCCTTCGTGCCGCCAACGATCAAGACCCGCGTTCTGGAGAGGTTTGCCAAATGATCCGACTGACCGCTGCCCCCTTCCTGCTCACCTGCGCCAGCGCGCTGGCGCTGATTGCTACGGCGTGTGCCGACTCCAGCGAAACCGAAGCCCGCAGCGAGGCTGGCGCAGCCAGCGAAGCGGTCACGCAGCAGGCTGATGGCGGCCGCTATGCCCGCGACGGCGTCCCGTCAGGCCCAGAAGCAGCGCGTCAGATCATCGCCAATGCGCCCGAAGCGGCCTGGCGGACTGTGGACCCGGACAACATGCTGGTGATCGCGACCCAGCACGGGAATATCTGGATCGAGCTTGCGCCGGAGTTTGCGCCCAATCACGTGGCCCGCATGCGCGAGCTGGCGCAGGAACGGTTTTACGACATGCGGGTCTGGCACCGCGTCATTGACGGGTTCATGGCGCAGGGCGGCGGCGCGTTCGATAATCCGGCCTCCAGCACGGACAAGCCCAACTTGCAGGCGGAATTCCTGATCCAGCGCCAGCCGGGCGAGATCAATATCACCGAATTACAGGACCGCGTGGTAAATCCGCGCGAAAACTCCGTGTCGGCGCGGGCAGGGTTCTGGAACGGCTTCCCCGCCTCCACCATTCCTGCGGCGCAAGCCTTCATCCGTGAAGATGGCCGGGTGGAATCGTGGCTGCTGCACTGCCGCGGCGCTGCCGCGATGGCGCGCACGAGCGATCCGAACTCGGCTGGCAGCCAGTTCTACATCACGCGCGGCAGCCCTGATCATCTGGAAGCCATCTACACGGTCTGGGGCCGCGTGCGCGCGGGCCAGGAGGCTGTCGATGCCATCCGGGTTGGCACGATGGGCGAAACCATGGGTTTCCGCCCGGACTTCATCAACTCGATACGGGTCGCCAGCGAGTTGCCGGAGGCTGAACGCCTGACCATCGCGGTGTTTGATACCGACACCCCCGATTTCCAGCTCTATCTCGACGCGCTGGCAGAGGCCAATAATGGCCGGCTGCCGAATGTCTGTGATATCGAAATTCCTGTCCGCATCACGGAGTAGATCCCTTGGCCGATACCCTCATCTTCACCCTCGATACGGGCGGTGATGTCAAAATTCGTCTGCGCCCCGATCTGGCGCCCAAGCACGTTGCCCGTATCACGGAGCTCGCCGAAAGCGGCTTTTATGACGGCATCACCTTCCACCGTGTGATCGATGGTTTCGTGGCGCAGGGCGGCTGTCCGAAGGGTAATGGAACGGGCGGTTCGGGCACGAAAATCCCGGCCGAGTTCAATGCCGAGCCGCACGTGCGTGGGACGATGTCGATGGCACGCACCAACGATCCGAACTCGGCAGACAGCCAGTTCTTCATCTGCCTCGATGCGGTGCCCTATCTGGACAATAGCTACACCGTCTGGGGCGAGGTGACCGAAGGCATGGAATTTGTGGACGCCCTGCCCAAGGGCGAGCCGCCGCGTAATCCGGGCAAGATCGTCAAGGCGAGCGTAGTCTAGACAAGCGTTTGCTCACGCGCCGGGGCCGTCTTCGCGCTTCTTGCCATCAAGATCGCTGGCGGCCTTTTCGGCTTCTGCCTTGCGTTTCAGCTTTTCAGCCTTCGT
>CAZCEG010000312.1:0-3247 GCA_964497275.1 uncultured Oceanicaulis sp. | reverse complement strand
TCCCCTCATCCTGAGGGTGAGCGAAGCGAACGTCTCGAAGGACGAGGGAAAAGCAGGCTCTCAGGCACGGGCGTCAGGGCCACAACGCCCCCTTACCCCTACCCCTCCCGCTCCGCGATCCAGGCTTCGAGCTTGGCTTCGAGATAGGAGAGCGGCAGCGACCCTTCCTCGAGAATGGTGTCGTGGAAGTCAGCCAGATCAAAGTCCTCGCCAAGGCGTTCCTCGCCCTCGCTGCGCAGGCGGCGTAGCATGATCTCGCCGGTCTTGTAGGCAAGCGCCTGTCCCGGCCATGAGATATAGCGCAGCACTTCATTGGTGATGTTCAGCGGCGAGAGGGCTGAGTTCTCGAGGAAGCAGGCCTCGGCCTGCTGCCGCGTCCAGCCGAAATAATGGATGCCGGTATCCACCACGAGGCGGCATGCGCGCCACATCTCGTAGGAGAGCCGCCCGAAATCCTCATACGGGTCTTCATAAAAGCCCATATCGAGGCCGAGGAATTCCGAGTAGAGCCCCCAGCCCTCGCCGAAGGCGGTGATATAGGTCTGGCGGCGGAAATCGGGCAGGCCTTCGAGCTCCTGCGCAATGGCGATCTGGTGGTGATGGCCGGGCACAGCTTCGTGCAAGGTGAGCGCTGGCAGCTCGTAAAGCGGGCGCTGGTCGAGCGCATAGGTGTTGACCAGATACGCGCCGGCACGCCCTGAGGCCGCGTCGCCTGCCCAGTAGCGCCCTGTCGTGTAGGTGGGGGCGAGCGCCGCCGGTACGGGCCGCACGCCATAAGGCAGGCGCGGCAGGCGGTTGAAGAGGGCGGGCATCGCATCATCGGCGAGCTTTGCCAGATACGAGGCCCGCATCATCAGCTCCATCTCGCTTTGCGCATAGAAACGAGGATCGGTGCGCAGATAGTGCGTGAACTCGGCAAAGCTGCCCTCAAACCCGGTGCGCGCGATCACGGCGTCCATCTCGGCGCGGATGCGGGCAACCTCTTCCAGACCTGTCTGGTGTATCTCTTCGGGCGTCGTGTTCAGCGTGGTGTGGTAGCGCACTAGCGCGCGATAATACTCGCGCCCTCCCGGCACCTCGCTAATGCCGATGCTGTCGCGTGCGGCGGGCAGATAGACCGTCTGGAACCAGTCTTTGAGCTGCTCCAGCGCCGGATTGACCTCTTCAAGGATCACCGCACGCCCCCGCGCCTGCAGGCGCTCGCGCTCCTCGGCCGAGAAGCTTGCAGGCAGGTTTGCCAGCGGCATGAAGAAGGTGGAGGCTTCGGGGTCGCCTTGAATCTGCGCCGCGATCTGGTCAATCACGCCGGGCACGATGATGCGCGGCTGGGTCCAGCCTTGCGCAATCGCCGCCTCCATCCAGCTTATATGGGCATCGAGAAAGTCCGGCAGGGCGGACAAGCGCTCGATCCAGCCTTCCGCGTCGGCGATTGTGCGCACCCGCACGCCCATGGCGGCGTATTCGGCCTCGGTATGAAACCCGGAATCGTTCAGGAAGGGCATCAGCATGGCCTGCGAGCGCGGCAGCTCGACAGCGCTGCGCAGGATATAGTCCAGCACCGCGAACGAGGCGCGCCCGGTATCGTCCAGCCCCTCCAGATCAATCGTCTGCAGGCGGGCATGGAAGCGGGCCATGTCCTCGTCATATTGCGCGATCGCATCAGGAGAGACATCGCGCCAGCGCCGGGCCGGGCCCGCATCGTCCTCGCCAGCGCTGGCAGACCCGCTGCGGTCGGCCCTCCAGGCCTCGTAATCGGCAATGATGGTGGCAAGGTTTGCCTCATCACTGGCAAGCGCGCTGGCGGCAAGGAACAGGCTGGCGGCAAGACCGGCGGCGAACTGGCGCATGGGCGACATGTCCTTCATGAGCGGTTCTGGTTCAGGGCTTCAGCCGTCAGGCCGAGGCGCTTCGTGATCAGGCGATCCGTGGTGCGGCCGGGCAGGACGCCTAGCAGCCACTGGGTGAAGGGTTCGGGCGTGATCACGGTGTTCAGCTTCGGCTTTGGCGCAGT
Source organism: uncultured Oceanicaulis sp. (assembly GCA_964497275.1). GTDB lineage: Bacteria > Pseudomonadota > Alphaproteobacteria > Caulobacterales > Maricaulaceae > Glycocaulis. The sequence goes on along the minus strand of CAZCEG010000312.1, from coordinate 1,236 downwards.
GACGGCCGTCCACACCGCATCGGCGACCTTGGAGGGCGGCAGACCCTTGCGCCCACGCTCCAGCATATAGTTCAGGATACGCCGTATAGCGCCGATATAGACGGTATGGGCGTATTGCTCCGGGTCCATGGTCTCCGCCTTGTCCCAGATCGGGGTGGCAATCGGACCGGGATTGATGGCGACGACATCGATGCCATACATCATCAGCTCGCGGCGCAGGCCTTGCGTGAAGGCCTCCAGCGCGAACTTCGAGCAGGCATAGGGGGTGAGAAGCGGCGCGGCAGAGAAGCCCGCCACGGACGAGATATTCACCACCCGCCCCGGCGCGCCCGATAGCGAGCGGTCAGCGCCTAGAAGCGGCGCGAACGCCTGCACCGCGCGCAGCTGGCCGGTGACATTCACATCCAGCTGCTTTTCCATCTCCTCGACGGGCAGATGCAGAAGCGGACCTGCCACCGCGATACCGGCATTGTTCACAAGCGCGCCGAGCGTGGAGCCCATCAGCGCTTCGCGCACGAACGCGCCTGCCTTCATGACGGCTTCGGTATCGGTGACATCGAAGACGAGCGGGATGACAGCCTCGCCGATCCCGGCTTTGAGGCGCTCGCCGTCCTCGGCTTTCCGCACGCTGGCAAAGACCTGCCAGCCTTCGGAGACGAACTTCTCCACGCAGGCCCGCCCAATGCCGGTGGACGCGCCGGTGATCACCGCGCTGCGGACAAATTCGCTCATCAGCCACCCCTGTTTTCAATTCAGCCGGGGCGAAGGGTGGCAAGCGGGGCGGGCGGGGTCAATCGCGGTGGGCTGCGTGGGAAGCGGCCACGCCTACACCCAAGCGCTGCATGAAAAGTTTCACACAGTTTTTGGTTGCCCCCCCCTCTCATTGACGGGATACTATCGTCAAACATTGCAAGGTGACTTTTCAGAAAACCGACTGGAGGAACCTGACATGAAACGCATTTTCGCCGCCTCGGCGGTCGCCATCATGGCGCTGGCTCTCGGTGGAGCAGCGTGGGCAAATTGCGAAACCTGTAAGAACCAATGCGAAGCTTGGTATCCTGACGATCCTGATGGTGAGGCGGCTTGCAAGAATGGCTGCGCGTTCGCCTGTATCTAATCCAACGCGAAATGGCCTGCTCCGGTGATTTTGTTTGAAGACACCGGGGCAGGCACATTTATGAGAAAGAATGAGGCCAAATGATTTCTTCAGCCAGCGCATTGGCCGTGGCGGCAGTT
>CAZCEG010000311.1:984-3248 GCA_964497275.1 uncultured Oceanicaulis sp. | reverse complement strand
GCCAGAAGCCGTCTCGAAGGACGAGGGCTTGAGAATGGGGCACCGCATGAAGCGGGGATGACAGACAGGGAGCGGCAATCGGAACCATGACCCGTATCATCGACATCTCTCCCGCCATCCGTCCCGGCCTGCCGGTCTGGCCGGGTGATACCCCTGTCGATTTCCAGCGCACCTGGGATATGGGGCAGGGCTCGCCGGTCAATGTCTCGAAGCTGACCATCTCCACCCATACCGGCGCACATGCCGATGCGCCTTTGCACTATCAGGCGGATGGGGCAGACATGGCCTCGGTCGGGCTGGAGCCGTATCTGGGGCCGTGCGCGGTAGTGCATTGCCATGGCGAGTGGCCGGTCGTGTCGCGCTTTGCGCTCGCGCGGGAGATTGGCCGTGTGTGCGGGGATGAGGTGCCCGAGCGCATCTTGATCCGCACCTGGCGGCAGGCTCCGCGCGATGAATGGGATAGCGAGTTCACCGCCATCTCGGCCGATGCCGTTGAATATCTCGCAGCTTTGGGCGTCACCCTGATCGGGGTGGATACACCCTCGCTCGATCCTGAAACCTCCAAGACGATGGACGCGCACCACACGGTCGCTGCCCATGACATGCGCATCCTTGAAGGCCTGATCCTCGACGAGGTGCCCGAAGGCCGCTACGAGCTGATCGCGCTGCCCCTGAAGCTTGCCGGCATGGATGCTGCGCCCATACGCGCCGTATTGCGGGAGATCGCCTGATGACACCGGATGAGGCACGGATGCTGGACCGCGATGATCCGTTTGCCAAGACAGCCAAGCTCTTCGATCTGCCCCATGGCGTGATCTATCTCGACGGCAATTCGCTTGGTCCGCCCCCACGCCCGGCGCTTGATGCGCTGGCAAGAACCGCGCAGCTGGAATGGGGCCACGACCTCATCGCCTCATGGAACAGTGCCGACTGGATGGGCTTGCCCATGCGCACCGGCGCGCGCATCGCAAAGCTGATCGGCGCGCCCGACAACAGCGTGATCGCGGGCGATTCCGTGTCGGTGAACCTCTTCAAGCTGGCTGCAGGGCTGGTCATGGGCGGCGCGCGCGGCGTGGCGGTGGAGCGCGGTGATTTTCCGACCGATGGCTACATCATGGAGGGGCTCTCGCAGCTCTCCGGCACGCCCTTCACCTATATCGAGCCGGGCGCAGGCGTGGCGGGCCTGCCTGCCGATATCGATGTGCTGGTCAGAAGCGCCGTGCACTACAAGAGCGCCGCCAAGGTCGATATCGCCGCGGAGGAACGTGCGGCGGAGAAGTTCGGCAAGACGATCATCTGGGATCTCTCCCACGCGGCGGGCCTCATTGATCTGAAGCTTGAACGCGACGGCGCGAAATACGCAGTGGGCTGCGGCTACAAATATCTCAATGGCGGTCCCGGCGCGCCTGCCTTCATCTATTGCCGCCCCGATCTGGCCGACGGCTTCCGCCAGCCGCTTTCGGGCTGGATGGGCCATGCCGCGCCCTTTGCGTTTAAAGACGGGTACAAGCCCGCTGGAGGCGTTTCGCGCTTTGCAGCCGGCACACCCGCCATCCTCGCCATGAGCGCGCTCTACGGGGCCTTGAGCGCGTTTGACGGGGTGGATATGGGCCAGGTGGAGGCCAAGGCCCGCGCGCTCGGCGACACCTTCCTTGCTGCCGTCTCCCCGCTTGGCCTTCAGACCATTTCTCCGCCTTCGGCTGAGCGCGGCGGGCATGTCAGCCTCGTCCATGAACAGGGCTACCCGATCGTGCAGGCGCTCATCGCTGAAGGCGTGATCGGGGATTTTCGCGAGCCGGACGTGATGCGCTTCGGCTTTGCCCCGCTTTACCTGACCCATGAGGCGGTGTTCGCCGCCGGTGAAAAGCTGGTGGATATCGTCCGCTCAGGGCGATATCGCGAGCCGCGCTTCGCAAAGCGGGCTGCAGTGACGTGAGGCCGCAAACACCTTGCCACCTCCGGCCATTCGCGCGACACTTTGCGACGGAATAACAAGCCGTTCGGGGGCAGACATGGCGTGGGTGTTACGGCTGGCGGCCGTCCTTTTCGGGCTGGGTGGCCTGTTTATTCTCCTCGCTTTCGGCCCCGGTGCGCTGGATGCCCGTTTTTTTAATCCGACACAGGCCGATCCCGCGCTGGAAGCACTGTTTGCAGACCCCGTCGAGCCGCTAATCACTGAAGACGGCCTGCAGGGCACCGAGGACCTTGAACCCGGCCCGGACGGGCGGCTCGAAGGACGCTACCACCCCCAGAAGGATCGCGAC
>CAZCEG010000311.1:0-974 GCA_964497275.1 uncultured Oceanicaulis sp. | reverse complement strand
GTCTTGCCGATGGCCGCATCATGGCCCGCGCGCCCGAAGGCGGCTGGGAGGAAGTGGCCCATACTGGCGGGCGTCCGCTGGGCCTTGCCTTCTCGCCCGATGGCCGCCTGCATGTGGCCGACGCGCTGCGCGGTCTGATGCGCCTTGATGAGGGCGAGTGGACCATTATCGATGCGGCGGGCGAGTTCCCGGCTCTGGTCTTCACCGACGACCTGACCGTGCTGGAAGACGGCACCATCATCCTCACCGATGCCTCGGGCCGTTATGGCTATGGCGAATACATGGAGAGCTTCTGGGAGGGTGAGCAGACCGCCCGCATCCTCGCCTATGCCCCTGACGGTACGCGCCGTGTGCTCGCCGACGACATGGCCTTTGCCAATGGCGTTGCCCATGACCCTGCCTCCGGCGATGTCTTCATTGCGGAAACCTGGGCGGCGCGCGTGCATGTGCTCGACCCTGAAACGGGCGATCTGCGCCTGCTGATCGATGGCCTGCCGGGCTATCCGGACAATATCCACTGGGATGCAGAAGAGGGCCTTCTCTGGATCGCCATGCCGTCACGGCGCAGCGAGCTGATGGAGTCCCTGCATCCGCGCCCGATCCTCAAACGCCTGATGCGCCGGATTGCGGACGTGTTCGGCGAGCCTGAACTGCCCGCCCGGCCCGTCATGGGGCTCGCGGTCAATCGTCTGGGCGAGCCGGTGCGGGTGCTCTACGGACCGACCCGCGAGGATCAGCTGGGCGCAACGACCATCGTTCCCTGGCAGGGCCGGATCTGGACGGGCGGGCTGGATCGCCCGACGGTTGACGCCTTCCCTGTGCCGCCCCGCCTTGATGGTGATGGCGCGCAATGACGCGCATCCTCATCACCGGGGGGTCCAGCGGTATTGGCCTTGCCCTGACACGCCGTGCGCTTGAGCGGGGCTGGCAGGTGCTCTGGGTTGGCATTGATGCCGAAGAGATCACCAATGCGC
>CAZCEG010000310.1:1780-3256 GCA_964497275.1 uncultured Oceanicaulis sp. | reverse complement strand
GAGAAGCTCGGTGACAGATGCCGGGGTCCCGGCCCCCGAGCCGGGATCCATAACTATTTAGATAAAAAGCATTTTTGTTTCACCGGCGTACGCCGGTGCCCAGCTCTTTTCTGGGTCCCGGCTTTCGCCGGGAAAACGAGAAATGGAATGTTAGCCCCGTCTCTTCGTTTGGACCCCGGTTCTGGAACGGCTCATGCCCGCCCCCGTCAGGGGCCACTAGGGCGAACGCCCGCCCGCGACTTTTCGCGGAACATCGCAACGCGGATGCGTTGCGGAACTAAAAGAAGGCAGTCTTACTGAGGCCGGCCCCAGAGTTCGCGGATGCGCTGGTCGGTTTCGCGGCCGAAATTGAACCAGGCAGTGCGGTCACGCGAGGCATCCACCACGATCAGCCTGTCGTCGCGGGCGAGCAGATGGCTGAGCTCATTGCGCAAGGTGGCCGCCGTTGCAGGCGCGCGCAGGAGCCAGACGCCCGGCGCGATGTTTTCCGCATCGCCAAAATCCTTCAGCGCCGCTTCAAAGCCGGCAAGGCTGTCAGCGCCCAGCGTGGCGACGACGACGAAATTGGCGGTGCGGGTGTCGGTCGGGGCAGGGCGTTTCTGTCCGGGGCTGCGGCGCGCCTCGTCCAGCCACAGCTTGAACTGGGCGACATTGGCGGCGTTCTCCCAGCCATCCTCGCGGCTTTGCGAGACGATCGAGTGGGCGGCGATGCGTCCCTCGCCCACGAAGGCGCGCATCTGCGCTCCGGTGTAGGGGCCGTAGACCCGGCCATCGACTTTTACAAACCAGGACATTGCGATCCCATCATCCCGTGGCATTGGCGCGCTACTCCGTTCGAGCTTTCGCTTGGTGTCAGGCTATGGAGGGCATACGGCAAGATTCAGGCCGCTTGCCCCCGTTATGCGCCTTGTTTGTGACTTTTTCTGCCTCAAGCCCTGCGGGCGGGCAGTCGTGGAGCCTTTTGATCAGCTCTTTGGAGGATCAAACGCGACCGCGAAACCATTGTCCAGCCACCGTGTCACCTGGCCTGTCAGCTCGCCGACACTGACCTTCTCGCCCTTGCGCGGGCGCTCCAGGCAGGCAAAGGCCGCCCCCGACACCGAAACGTCCACCAGGTCGGCATGGATCAGCACCCCGTCCTTCAGGCGTATCTTCACCCGTCCCGTTCCGGGTTTTCGCGGCGCTGCGCGGTCTTCCTCAAGGCCGAGGCGTTCCATGTTGAAACGCCAGGTGATCGCATCGCCCAGCTTGTCGCGCTTGCGCTGGCTGGCGACAAAGCGCACGGCAAAGCCTTTTGCGCCTGCGCGCACCACATCGCCCTCGATCCGGCCGAGCCCATCAAACAGCATCACGATGCGCTCGCCAAGGGCAGGGGGAATGTCAGCGGAGACCTTCGCCCCGCCGGGGGAAATATCGATCAGCATGCAGGTAAATTCGCCGCGTACCGGATCGAGAAACCGGCCCGGCACCCGCAAG
>CAZCEG010000310.1:0-1770 GCA_964497275.1 uncultured Oceanicaulis sp. | reverse complement strand
CCAGCCTCACCCCGATATCGCCGTGATATGCCATGCCCGCCTCTGTCTCAGAAGCGTCAGACTAGCGCGCCGGGGTTAATAATTGGCCAAATGCCTGCGCGTCCCAACTATCAGAAATCGTTGGCCGCGCGGGCGGGGATGGCTTGCGGATAGGTGCGGCCGAACACGTTGATGGAGGCTTCAGGCTCCATCGCCGGATGCAGCTCTTTGAGCACATGGCGCACGGCGGGACGCCCGGCGAGGCCACCCGTCTGCAAGGGCTGGTACAGCCCCAGGCACCTGTCCACCCACCCTTCAGGCCCGCGAAGCGGCAGGAGCGCGATCTCCACCTCTACAGAGCGCCCCTCGAGCGATACCGCGTCGGCAAGCGCGCAGGCAGGGGCAGGCACGCTCATCGCCCCCTCCAGCAGCGCCGTCATGTGATGGCGGTCATGCCCGCGCCACAGGCCGAGGAAGTTCTGGTCCTTGAACTCGCGCTGGTGCATCTGGCACAGCGAGGTGCCCGCAAGGCGGAAAATGTGATGATCCCTGTCCATCCGGCGCAGGATGAACAGATGGCTCAATAGCCCGGCCAGATCACGCGGGGCGATATCACCACGCGAGGGCGCAGACCGGCCCAGCCGGCGTGCATCCCAATAGGCATAGAGCGTCTTTGTATTCACGTGGCGCATGAGCGGCCGTCCTTTTATCACCCCTCAATGGCCGCGCTCAGTCCTGATGAGGGACAGGGCGGGCCTGTTTGAGCCCGGTGATTGCAAACCCCTTGCCAAGGCGTTTTCGCGGCGGGTTGATGACCCTTCAGCGCAAAACGGCACGGGGCTTGCGTTGAAGGGGGCGAACAGACGGGAGTGACCCCATGCGCGTTTCATCTCGATACGCTGGCATAGTCGGCAGTGTGGTAGCCGCAGTGATGGCAAGCGCAGCCGCCGCTGCTGCGCAGCATCACGGGCCGACGCCGGTATCGCCGCCGCCGCCGAGCCATCATTGCTGCCAGCATGGCCACGGGCCACAGGTGCATACCCCCTCCATCCGCATCGGGGGGCCCAGCATCCATATCGGTGGACCGCGCGTGCATGTGGGCGGCATCTATCTGAACAACCAGATCAATGTGAACGTGAACGCCTCTGCCAGCGCCAGCGCGATGGCCGTTGCCGGCGCGCAGGCGAGCAACACCACCATCGTCTATGGCGGCGGAGGCGGCTTCATCTCGCGCGGCAGCCCGCCGGCCGCTACCGCCATTGGCGCGCTGGCGCTCGCTGGCGAGTATGAAGCCGAGGAAGAAAGCTATATGCGCATCGTTGAAGGCTGGCGCATCGTGCGCGCGGTCTGCGTCGATGATTTTGGCACGCCGCACCCGGCCTCGCGCCCTGAACGCGATGAGCGCGTGGCGGAGACCTATGATGGCGAGATTTTCCGCTGCATGCCCGGCACCGCCCTGCAGGCGACGCTCGGCTGGCGGCGCGATGGCGGCGATGATTTTGAAGGCGGCACCACGATTGCCTGCCGCAAGGGAGAGGCCCTGCGCTATCGCGGCGGCGAGGTCTTCTGCGCCGAAGCCACTGCCGAACGCGACTGCCATGAACGCTCGCTCCTGCGCCTTTACGGGCCGGGCGTGCGCCTGATCTACATGCGCTATGAGGAACGCTACACCGAGGTGCGTGAGCGCCGCCGGGAACGCCGCACCGCCTCCTCGCTAGGCCTGATGCTCGATGGCGGCGTCGGCGGGTTCAATTAGAGAGTCGGCCCAAAGCCCTCGTCCTTCGAGACGCC
>CAZCEG010000309.1:0-3272 GCA_964497275.1 uncultured Oceanicaulis sp. | reverse complement strand
CCACTGCCGGGTGCCGCCCCTGAGGCGCGGCCAGCCGGGCAGTGAGGCCTGCCATATGCGCTTTCGTGTGAAGGCGCAGATATATTGGCTTGATCGCCCTTTGCCTTAGCGGCTACACCGGCCAGTGGAGAGGTGGCCGAGTGGTCGAAGGCGCTCCCCTGCTAAGGGAGTATACGCCAAAAGCGTATCGAGGGTTCGAATCCCTTCCTCTCCGCCAGATACCCGTCTGTACTGCCCGGAGACATGGGTAACGGATTGTACCTAAGACAGGGGTGACACGCGCGTGCCGAGCGGGTTGCCGATAGTCTGCAGGGTTTTCTGTTCCAGGCCGGTATATCCCAGATCGCAGGTTATGAAGCTGACGAGCCAGATGCCGCCGCCGGCTTCCTTGATTCCGAGCGTCTGGCCGGCCGGCCGCGCCCCGCGCTCGGCGTTGCAGTCACAGCCGCCGGCTGGTACGATCTCGGTTATCACATGGGGGGTAACCATGCGCACGCTCATCCTGGCTGGCCTGCTGGTGCTGATCTCTTCCGCGGCGCTCGCCCAAGACAAGCCGGGATGCAACGACCACCCGGCCGTCTCCCGTTTCGCAGGCTCCGTTATCATCGATTGTCAGAGCTCTGATTTCGACGCCGCCCGGTTTCCGGGCAGGGCTGGAACCGGCAGGGCAGCGGACGATCTGGCCGCGGCGATCACGCTGAACGGGCGCGTTACGGCGATCAGATACCGGGTTCCCGCCGGCAAGAGCGTGCTCGAGGTCGCCGCCAATTACCGCTCGGCGCTCATCGCGGCTGGCTTTACGCCGGTGCTGGAGCTGGCGAACAACACGGTGCCCTCTCGCGTGTTCGACGGCCCGGGCGCGCGCAACAATGTCGAGACGGAGAACTGGCTGCTGGCGCGCCGCGCCGGCCCGGACGGGACGGTTCACGTCAGCGTCGCCGTCGGTGAGGACATGAACGACCGCTCCCGGATCGGCGTGAACCTGCGCATAGTCGAAGAGCGCGCCATGCAGACCGGGCAAGTTACCGTCGCCGACGCGACGGTGATCCGCTCAGGGCTCGATCAGGCTGGCAAAATTGCACTGTACGGGATTTATTTCGACACCGGGCGCGCCGAGGTGAGGCCTGAGTCTGCCGCGCAGATACGCGAGATCGCCGCGTTCCTCGAAGCAAATCCGCAGACCAGTGTCTATGTCGTCGGGCACACAGACATGCAGGGCGCGCTCGCCGCGAACCAGGAATTGTCGCAGCGGCGTGCGCAAGCGGTGGTGACGCTGTTGACGCGGGACTATGGCGTCGCATCTGAACGGCTGTCAGCCGCCGGGGTCGGCCCGCTCTCGCCAGTGGCATCGAATGCGACCGAGGAAGGCCGGGCGCTAAACCGGCGCGTCGAGATCGTGGCGCGCTGAAATGGCCGTCAAAATGGCGGTGACTTGCGCAGCGTGACCTTTGCTGCCCCGCCAGATACCCGTTATTTCATTGCAGTAGCCATCAGGGCGCGCGGCACAGATCAGCCGATCTCGCTATCGTGTAGTATTGCCTTTGAGCGCGATAGCAATCATCGGACATCACGCGCGTACACGTTTGCACAGATGTTGAGAGCGTATAGAGTCCAAGCGTGTCCTGCATGCACAGATCGCTGTGGACATTCCGGCACATATCGGCGGACGTCTCCAGCGTGAAGCTCCTGTAGGCGTTCGCAAAACAGACATTGCTGCCGACATTGCGGCATATCTCGGCAGCGCGCGCAGGCGTATAAATCCGCGTTGCGGTGGCAAAGCAGAGACTGGCCGATTGAGCCGATGCGGCCTGAAGCGAAAGCACAAGGGAAATCAGCAACATGGTCAGCGCGCCTCCGGCCAGACTGTCACCGGCTACAGGGCGACCTGACGCGACATTGCCAGATCAGGTGGACCGGTCAATCCCGGCCCTTGTGCGTGAGAACAGCCAGCCCCATTGCGCTATGCGCTGGCATGATTAAACCGCCCCCATGCTGACGATATCAAACCTTGATTACCGCATTGGCGCGCGCTCCCTGTTCGAGAATGCGTCCGCGCAGATTGCTGGCGGCTGGAAGGTCGGCCTTGTCGGGCGCAATGGCACCGGCAAGTCCACGCTCCTGAAGCTCATCCGAGAGGAGATCGAGCGCCCCTCCCCCGACACCGCGATCCGACTGAACAAGGGTGCGCGCCTGGGCTGGGTCGCGCAGGAGGTGGAGCCGTCAGACGAGACCATCCTTGATGTGGTGCTGGCCACCGACAAGGAGCGCCACGCGCTGATGCAGGAAGCGGAGACCGCGCAAGACCCCGACCGGATCAGCGAGATCCACATGCGCCTTGCCGATATCGATGCGTGGTCGGCGGAATCGCGCGCGGCGGAAGTGCTGATGGGGCTCGGCTTCACCGATGCCGACCTCTACCGCGCGACGCGCGAGTTTTCCGGCGGCTGGCGCATGCGGGCAGCGATTGCCGGCGTGCTCTTTTCCGAGCCGGACCTTCTGCTTCTGGACGAGCCGACCAACTATCTCGATCTTGAGGGCGCAGCCTGGCTTGAGGCCTATCTGAAGAAATACCCTCACACCGTCCTCATCGTCTCCCACGACCGCGAGATGCTGAACCGGTGCGTCACCCACACCATGGCGCTGGAGCACCGCCAGCTGTCCATCACGCCCGGCGGGTATGATGCCTGGCTGCGGCTGCGCGCGGCCAAGACCGCATTGCTGGAGAGCCAGCGTGCCAAGCAGGAGGCCGACCGCGCCCATCTGCAGGCCTTCATCGACCGCTTCCGCGCCAAGGCCTCCAAGGCCACTCAGGCGCAGTCACGCGTGAAGATGCTGGAGCGCATGCAGGAGATCACCATTCCACTGGAGGAGCGCACGACGCCGTTTTCCTTCCCCAACTCCGCTGACAAGCTCTCCCCGCCTCTCTTGCAATTGCGCGGGGCGTCGGTGGGCTATGGCGAGGATGCGGTGATCCTCTCCGGGATTGATCTGCGCCTAGACCCTGATGACCGGATCGCCATTATCGGTGCCAATGGTCAGGGCAAGACGACGCTCGTCAAATCCATCGCCGAGCGCCTGCCTCTGCTGGCCGGAGACCGTGTCGCGCCGCGTTCCTTGCGCATCGGCTATTTCTCGCAAGACCAGATGGACGAATTACGCGCAGGCGAAACCGTGCTCGATCACGTGCGCGACGCCCTGCCCGAAGGCACGCCGCCTGCGCGCCAGCGCGCGGCGGCAGCGGCCATGGGCTTTTCCCACGAGAAGGTCGAGAC
>CAZCEG010000308.1:0-3279 GCA_964497275.1 uncultured Oceanicaulis sp. | reverse complement strand
CAACATGGTCGGCTTCCAGACGAAGCTGAAATACGGCGCACAGACAGACATTTTCCGCATGATACCGGGGCTGGAGAACGCGCAGTTCGCCCGGCTTGGCGGCATTCACCGTAATACCTTCCTCAACTCGCCAAAGCTGCTGGATCCGGTGATGCGCCTGAAAGCGCGGCCCTCCCTTCGCTTTGCCGGCCAGATCACCGGCGTTGAAGGCTATGTGGAAAGCGCGGCAATGGGGCTGCTTGCGGGCCGGTTTGCCGCCGCAGAGCGCCTCGGCCAGCCCGTCAACCCGCCGCCGCCCACAACGGCGCTCGGCGCGCTTCTGATGCATATCACCATCGGCCCTGTGCCGGGCCGCAAGGGCGCGTTCCAGCCGATGAATGTCAATTTCGGATTGTTCCCGGACGTGCAGGGTCCGTCGAAAGGCCCTAACGGCGAACGCCTGCGCGGGGCTGCCAAGGCACAGGCGAAAAAGCGGGTGATGAGCGCGCGCGCGCTTGCCGATTGCGATGCCTGGCTCGGCCGGGTGCGCGCAGCTGCGGAGTAAGTCTAAAGCCGTCCGCGCAGCGACGCCCAGAGCAGCTGCGACTGGCGCACGATCAGGGGCGTCTCGGGGATAGCTGCGTAAGGCGCGTCAGAGCCGGCCACGGCCTTGAGATAGCCGCGGGCAAGGGCGACATAGCCAAGCGCGGGAAACGCCTCAGCGGGCAGATTTCCGGCGTTCTGGCGCAAGCTGGAGAGCGCCGCTGCCGCGTCTGCCTCAAGCCGTTTACGCGCAGCCAGAGCCCGCTCCGGCAGCATGGCGCGCACGGTCTGCGCCTCGGTGAGCCCGGCGTCCACCATCTCGGCGACTGTCAGGGGTGGCCGGCCGGCAGCGCACAGGGGCGCGAAGGCGCGCAATAGCCCCGTATAGCCCCATGCGCGGCCCGCTGCGGTGAGCGCCGCCTCCCCAGCTGCATCCGGTGTCCAGCCGGGGGCGCAAAGCCGCACCGCCAGCCGAAGCAGAAGCCCTGCCGTGCGATCCACATAAGCCTCGCGCTCGGCCGCATCGGGAAAGGCGCCCTCGCCCAGATCGGCGCCGCGCGCCTCTATAAGCGTGACAAGGCTTGCCCGATCAGGCGCGCCGGGGGCGTCCAGCATCGCCGAAAGTCCCTCATAGACGTCGTGGCGGCGCACTTTTCGGGGGCTTGCGAAGAGATCGCCAACCGCATCGCGCGCCCAGGCGAGGCGCATTTCGCCAATCACCGGCTCGCTCACCGCATCGGGGATACGCGCTATCTCGCCATAGAAAGCATAGAGCGCCATCAGGCGCGCACGCACGGCCTCCGGCGCGAACAGGGCGGCCAGATAGCGGTCCGGATCATCGCGGCGGACGGCTTCGGCAAGGGTATCAGTGCTCAACTCCAGTCCCCCGGGACAAGAAACGGGTGTCCATTTAAGGCTGATCTAATCATTTAACTTGCCAATGTAGAGCCCGGCGGGTGAGTTTGCCCGCGCAGCATCCAACGGAGATCTCCCCATGTCCGACATTCGCCGGCGGCTTGTGCCCGCCTTACTGGGTCCAGCCCTTCTGGCACTGGCCCTTACCGCCTGCAGCCAGCCGGCGGGCAGCACGGCCGAGGCGGTCAGCGAGACCGTACCGGCGACGCGCACCCTGAACGCTGAAGGCCTTGCCCGGCTGGATACCACCCTGCAGCAGCTCGCCGCCGCGCAGGCGCGTTCCGGCTATGTCGCCCTGATTGCCCGCGACGGGGTGATCCAGCATGTGTCCGAAGCAGGCTACGCGGATGTCGAGGCGGGCCGCCCGATGACAGCGGACACGATGGTGCGCATCGCCTCCATGACCAAGCCGGTGACGGCTGTAGCGATACTGCAGCTGGCTGAAGATGGCGCGCTGCGCCTTGACCAGCCGCTGGCAGACTTCATCCCGGCCTTTGCAGAACCGCGCGTGGCGGTCTCGGTTGCGGCCAATGGCGATGGCGAGATCGAGACGGTGGCGGCCAGCCGCGCGATCACCATCGAGGACCTGCTGACCCATACCTCCGGCATTGGCTACATCTTCGACACACAGACTGATCTCGGCCGCCTCTACCTCACCCGCAACGTGTATGAAGATGTGGAGATGACGCTGGAAGAGCGCATCGACCATCTGGCCGGTCTGCCGCTCTACTTCCAGCCGGGCGAGCGCTGGTACTATAGCTGGTCGAATGACATTCTGGGCCGCGTGATCGAGGTGGCCTCGGGCCAGAGCCTTGAAGACTTCATGCAGGCGCGCATCTTCCGCCCGCTCGGCATGGACAACACCACCTTCTTCCCCGGCGAGGCGCGCCGCGAGCAGATTGCGACGCTCTACACCCATGACGAGAATGGCGCGCTGCAGGCCATACCGGCCTCGCTGGACTTCGCCTTTGGCGCCAATGTCGCCGCAGGGGGTGCAGGCCTCTTCTCCACGGCCAATGACTATTTCCGCTTCGCACAGGCGCTGGCCAATGGCGGCGAGCTTGAAGGCGTGCGCATCCTGCAGCCGGAAAGCGTTGAACAGATGGCCAGCGTCCATGTCGGCCCGGACCGGATGCCCTCGCAGATGTCCGATGGCAATCGCGGCTTCGGCTATTCGGTGGGCGTCATGCATGAGGGCCCGGGCTCGGCGGCCTTCGGTCACCCGGCAGATTTCGGCTGGGGCGGGTATTTCGATACCGACTTCTTCGTGAGCCCCGCCACAGGTGTGGTCGGCATCATCCTCGCTCAGGAGCAGCCCTCCCAGACGACGCCGCGTGAAGGCGCGCGCTTCGTCTTTGCCACCACGCTCAGCGCCATAATCACGGACTAGGGCCTGTACGCATTGTCCATGAGAAAAGCCCCCGGCGAGTGCCGGGGGCTTTTTTTGTCAGTCTTGCGCCCTGTCTAGCCCAGCGTCTGATAGGCTGCCATGGCCACCAGCATGGGCAGGGACAACAGCGTGTTCGTCCGCGAGAACAGCATCGCCATGCGTGCCGCTTTCGGCTTGGCGTCGGCCTCCGCCTCGACAATCCCGAGCGCGATCTTCTGGTTTGGCCAGATCACGAACCACACATTGAACGCCATGATCAGCGCCAGCCACATGCCGATCCCCATGAAGGCGTGACCGGCAGAGCCATTACCGAGAAGCCCCAGCGAGAGCGTCTCGAGAAGATAATTGTTCACCACCGCCAGCACGAGGCCGGTCAGGACGGTGAAGGCCGCCGCCCAACGGAACCAGAACAGGGCCTGCGGCGCGATGTGTTTGGAGATGGCCGGCTTCTG
>CAZCEG010000307.1:0-3293 GCA_964497275.1 uncultured Oceanicaulis sp. | reverse complement strand
TGTCCCGCGCCTATTTTGCGCACGAAAACCCGGTTCACATGGTGATCGAGCAAGTGGAGGGCCTGTGGGCGCCCATCGCCGAGAACGATGACTGGAGCGCGTTTCACGCCATGCTGGGTTCTATCGACATGGCGCGGCAGGGTTACGATCTTTCCGCCGGGCGCGCAGGGTTTCTGCCCGGATGACAGGGACTGGCAGATGAGCGATCTGGAGTTTCTCCACGCAGACGGCTTTGCCATGGACGGTGTGGTCCATGCCTTCACCACGCGCGCCGGCGGGGTGAGCGAGGGGCCGTATGCCAGCCTCAACCTCACCTGGTCGCGCGATGACAACAAGGATCATGTGGCCGAGAACCGTGCCCGTGTGGCGCGTGCGATGGGCCTTGAGCGCCTCATCTTTGCCAATCAGGTGCATAGCGCGCGGGTGATCCGGGTCGATGGCTGGCCGGAGACGTGGGCTGCAGGTGATGGCGATGCGCTGATCACCAATGTGCCGGGTCTTGCCCTGTGCACGCAGGTCGCTGACTGCGTGCCGATCCTGCTGCATGACCCTGAGAACCGCGCGATAGGCGCGATCCATTCCGGCTGGCGTGGCACAGTGAAGGAGATCACGGCGGCCACGATTGACGCGATGGGTAGGGCCTATGGCACCCGGCCGCACGCCTTGCGCGCTGCCATCGGCCCCGCGATCTCCAAGGCCAATTACCGCGTGGGCCCCGAAGTACTCGACGCGTTCGAGGCGATGCTGGGCACGCTGGATGACACGCTCATCGGTCCGCGCGACGCCGAAGGCGGGGCCGGACTGGATGTGGCTGAGGCCGTCTATCGCCAGCTCGTTGCAGCCGGGGTGAAGGCGGAGCGGATCAGCCATATCCGCGCCTGCACCTTTGCCGATGAGGCGCGCTTCTTCTCGTCACGCCGCGCCGCGCGTGACGGTCATGCCGGCCAGTTTGGCGGCCAGTGCGGCGTGATCGCGCTGGAGGGGTAAGCCTAAGCCATCTGAAGCGGCGTTGCTTCTGCCTCGATAACCGCGCCGCGTTCGACCTGCGCCAGCGACAGATCGCGCAGCATTTGCAGGTTCAGCCAGAACTCCGGCGTGGTGCCAAACACGCGGGCCAGACGCAGCGCCATATCGCCATCGCAGGCAGCGCCCTCCAGCAGGCGCACCACACGCGCTCTTGGGACGCCCAGCTTCCTGGCGAGCGTTGGGGCCTTGATGCCATATTCCGGCATGAAGTCCTCTTTCAGGTGCTGGCCGACCGTGTCAGCGGGAACGTGAAAGGTGCGGGGCATTGGCGTAAACTCTCACTTATCTGTTCTGACGCGCCGGCAACGAGAAGCCTAGTGATAATCTTCAAACCGGACGTCGTAGGCGTCACCGTTTTTGAACTCGAACGTGATGCGGAACTGGTCATTCACAGAGATCGACCATCTTCCCTCCAGATCGGCCTTGAGCTTGTGCAGCCAAAAGGACGGCGGAACCCTCAAATCTGTCACGTCCGCTGCCGCATCTATCCGCGCAAGTGCGCGCCGGGTTCTGCCGAAAAGCTCATTCGGAAAATCTTTCGGACTTTCGCCTAGAAAGATGGCCTCTGTCATCCGGTCTGCAAAGCTTCTGATCATTTGCACACCATCCCGACCGGAAAAAAATGTATCGATAAGCGATACATATGTCAATAGTGGTGCAGGCTGACGCCTACCCCAACTTCAGCGTCACCGGCACATGGTCTGACGGCTTCTCCCAATCGCGGGTTTCCTCCCAGATGGTGAAGCCGTCACGGCCATGGGCGGTGGCAGAGGCGGCAAGGGATGGTGAGACCCAGACATGGTCGAGCCTGCGGCCCCGGTTGGATTTGCGCCAGTCGCGATTGCGATAACTCCACCAGGTGTAGACCTTTTCCGGTTCGGGGATCAGCGCGCGCGCGACATCGACATAGCCTGCGCCATCACGCGCTGCTTCAAGGCCTTCGGTTTCCGCCGGCGTGTGGGAGATGACGTTCAGAAGCTGCTTGTGTGACCACACATCATGCTCGCGCGGGGCGATGTTGAGATCGCCGACCAGCACCACATCGCCGCCCTTCTCGCCGCGTTCCTTAAGGTAATCGCCAAAGCGGGCGAGGAAGTCGAGCTTGTGGGCAAAGCGCGGATTGATGGCGGTGTCGGGCTCGTCCCCGCCTGCAGGGATGTAGTAGTTCTGGAACTCCACCCCGTCGATTTTCACCACATGGTGGCGCGCCTCGCCCTTCGGGCAGACCGCGCAGTCTTCCAGCACCTCGATCGGCGCACGCGACACGGTGGCGACGCCATGCATCCCTTTCTGCCCGGTCACATGGACGTGGGGATAGCCCATCGCCTTGAACGCCTTGGCCGGGAACTGGTCCTCCATGCACTTGATCTCCTGCAGGCAGATCACGTCGGGCTTTGCCATGGCGGCAAATTTCGCAATCTGGTCGATGCGCAGGCGGACCGAGTTGATATTCCAGGTAGCAAGGCTGAGCGCAGCCATGGCGGCTCCTTTGGTCAGTAAACGCTAGAGAATGTTATAGGTGGATCCGGCAACGCCGACGGGCCAGCGCCCGCGCACATAAAGCCGCCAGCGGGCAAGGAAGGGGTGGGTCGGTGTCTCGTCCTCGGCTTCGGCCAGGAGGACCAGCACCGCGCCATGGGCGGCCTGTATCAGGCCCCCGGCAGCGGCATTGACCACGGTCTCGTCATACATGTCGTCCATGGCGGCGGCGGCCTCTGCTGCCTCGCGGGCTAGCTCCCCGATGGCGGAAGCCACGAGGGTGAGGGCGGCTTCCAGCGCCTGTGGATCGAGCCGTTCCAGCGCCCGCTCGACAAGGCCTGCACGCAGCATCTCCTCGGCTTCCCAGGCCAGGGGATCGGTGTCGAGCGCTTCAGCGGCGCCGGCCGCCTCCTCCCAGCTTCCCAGCGGAGCCGGTTCGGCGTCGGGAAAGCCCAGACCGTCAAGATAGGCGCGGGCCAGCGACCGCTCGCGGCTGTCGAGCCTTTCACCCAGACGGGAGAAGAAGGCAGGATCGGCAATACTCTCGGCGAAGGCGCGCGCCTTGTAGAGGAGGGGAATCTCCTCCAGCAGGCGGGCAATCACATCATCGCTGGAATCAGAGGGTTCGGACGGGCTCATGACCCTTCTCTAGCGTGCCGCGCGGATGGGTAACAGGGCAGGGCTGCCAAAGCGAGCGCCAAAATGAAAGGCGCCCGATGGTGAGGGGACCATCGGGCGCCGAAAGGCCGCATGACTGCCACTTGTTCTGCACCGGGAGGGGATCCACC
>CAZCEG010000306.1:0-3294 GCA_964497275.1 uncultured Oceanicaulis sp. | reverse complement strand
CCATCGGGCTCTCCACGCGCGCACCTGCGAAATGGTGGGACACCGCCTTCCACGTTTCCAGCGTACGCCGTGCAGGCGAGACCAGCGCCGTATCGGCCATCAGGCCAGCCGCCGCCATCTCATCGCCAGCGCGCTTTGCGTCAGAGAGGCCGCGCGGGGTCAGCCCGCGGTCGAAATCGTCCTCTGCCTCCATCCGGTCAACGGCTTTGGCGTGGCGCATGATGATGAGGCTGGGCATGAGGGGCTCTTCAGCGGAGTTAATCGGGGGGAGGAGGCACTTTGGTCTTTCGCGAGGCGTGCGCGCTTCCTACCTTAGTTTCAACCAGCATTCCCGCAACCATTCTGGAGCAATCCCCCATGTCCCTCCTGCTCGGCGATATCGCCCCCGACTTCACCGCAGAGACCACCGAAGGCCCGATCCGCTTCCATGACTGGATCGGCGACAAATGGGTGGTGTTCTTCTCCCACCCGGCCGATTTCACGCCCGTGTGCACCACCGAGCTCGGCTTTACCGCCAAGCTGAAGGACGAGTTTGCCAAGCGGAACGCCAAGGCGATCGCGCTCTCGGTCGACCCGCTCGACCAGCACAAGGCCTGGATCAAGGATATCGAGGAGACGCAAGGCACGGCGATGAACTTCCCGATCATCGCGGACGTGAACAAGGAGGTCTCCACCCTCTACACCATGATCCACCCGAAGGCGGACCCGAAGCTGACCGTGCGCGCCGTCTATGTGATCGATCCGAACAAGAAAATCCGCGCCACCTTCACCTATCCGCCGAGCGCCGGACGGAACTTTACCGAGGTGCTGCGCTTGATCGACTCGTTGCAGCTCACCGATGGCTACAAGGTGGCCACGCCCGTGAACTGGACCGATGGCGAGGACGTGATCGTGGTGCCCAGCCTCTCGGACGCCGACGCCGACAAGCTCTTCCCCAAGGGCTACAAGAAGATCAAGCCCTACCTGCGCATCACGCCGCAGCCCAACAAGTAAGCGGCCTTATCGCAGGACTGTCGAAAATGCCGGGCTCCGAAAGGGGCCCGGTTTTTTCTTGTTGAAGCAGCGGCAAATCGAACAGATCATTCGTAAGTTGTAATGAGTGGATCAACATAGATCATGCCAGACCGACCCTTATGCCGCATGACGCGATCGTGGCTGGTCGGAACAGCCGCTATGCTGGCGCTTCTTGGTGCTTCGTGTACGGCGACCGAGAACGAGTTCATTATTCACGACCCGGAAAATGCGATCTTGTCAGCTGAACTGCGTCTTTGCGGGCAGAGGCTGGAACTCGCTCGACATCAAGACGCAGTAAGAGCGAAAGTGCCGGTCCGTTGCGAGGGCGCGGGTAGCGTATTGCTCGAGTTGTCAGGAGGCGCGGAAACTGTCTGCCCAATTGGATATGTCACCCCGGGCGCAACGCAGGCCTTCGAGTTTGCCATATCGGATGGCGCTTGCCAGCCCAGCCGCAGGTGAAACTGAATGTGGCCTCCGATCAGTCTGCGGTGGCTGCTCGACCGACTGGTGGTTCATTGGCGCCTGAATGCGCGCCCAATATTGACAGAGATTCCGTTATGAAGTGGCAAAAACACGAAATCGAAGAATTACTCGTCCGCGCGATAGAGGGAAAAGAAATAAGTGACTGGGATGATTTAATAAAGGAAAGAGAATCCAGAGATAATTTCACGCGACACTGGGCCGGGCGCGCATATCAGGTCGAGATATTGTTTCCGCGGAGACATGAGCGGGAACTTTTCGGACCGGAAGGTCTTGATTATTTGAGGCGCGTGCTTCGAGAGCTCGAAAATTCATCTGCCTGACTCCAAAAGTCCCAAAATCTGACGGGAAAGCTGTGGTTGAAGCCAAGCCTTCACGCTGAGCCACTTCCTTTCCACCCGGGAGCAGAGCCTTCGCCTGTGATAACTCCCGTAGCCCGGCGCTGATGCGGCACACACCTGTTTCCCCCCATCACAGAAAAATTTGTAAAACACCCTTGACGTAAAGTGAGCTTTACCGCATACGTAAAGCACGCTTTACGAAAGGGAGTTGAATCATGAGCATGAGTTCGAAGCTGCGCATCGGCCTTCTCGGCGTCGCGGTGGCTGCGGTTGCGGTCAGCTGGGCCTCGGCGGGAGCGGCGTATTTTTTGGACGCGCCGAGGGCCATTTTTGTACTGGCCCTCATCGCAGCAGCCTTGGCGACAGAAGCGCTGTTCTGGTTGACGATGTTTGTGCTCGGCTGGACAGCCTTCGCGAACCGGCATTGGCTGGTGAGACGGTTTACTGGCGCCCCGAAGCGTGGTGAGCCACAGGAGGCCTGAAGCGCATCATGATCAATCTCGTCCCGGAAACGCAAACCGCCCCGCCGGCCGCGCGCCGCCGCTATATCTGGCGCAGCATGACGCTGGTGGCGGTAATGGTGGCGGCCTTCATCGGCTTCTACGCCATTGGCGGCGGCGAGCCGGACCGGTGGGGGCTGAACCTTGCGATGGTGGCGCTTTGCATCGCCTTCGTGCTGGCCGGGACGTACGAGACGGTTGCGCTGATCCGCTCGCTCGACGAGTTGCAACAGCGCATCCACATCCTTGCCTGGGCCATCGGGCTTGGCGCGGCAGTGATCGTGACGTTCACCTGGGGTTTTGCCTCTGTTCTGGTGCCGATTGCGCGCTTCGACCCTGTCTTCACCGTGCTGATCGCGGTGCCGGGCTATTACATCGCCCTTTTCCTGCTTGGCCGGCGTTACTCATGAAGAACCGCCTCAAGGAATTGCGCGGCGCGCGCGGCTGGAGCCAGCAGGCACTGGCCGAGCATCTGGACGTGTCGCGCCAGACCGTGATCTCGCTGGAGAACGGCAAGTATGATCCGTCCTTGCCGCTGGCGTTCAAGATCGCGCGCCTGTTTGGCGAGCCGATTGAAGCGATCTTCGATGATGGCGTGGAGGGTTGAGGGCAGGGCCGTCATTGACGGGTGCGCTTGCTAGGTCTACCTGCCAGCCCATCCTTCAACGCCACACAGGACGCCCGTTCCATGAGTGAGTTTGCCGCCCTTGCCGCCAACGCCAAAGCCTGGCCGTTCGAGCTCGCGCGGGAACTCCTCAAACGCGTGGAAAAGCGGGGCGATACATCCAGGCCCGTGGTCTTCGAGACGGGCTATGGCCCGTCCGGCCTTCCTCATATCGGCACGTTCGGCGAGGTGGTGCGCACCACCATGGTCCGCCATGCCTTCGAAGTGCTGACGCAAGGCAAGATCCCGACCCGCCTCATCTGCGTCTCTGACGACATGGACGGGATGCGCAAGG
>CAZCEG010000305.1:0-3329 GCA_964497275.1 uncultured Oceanicaulis sp. | reverse complement strand
CACGCCGCTTGAAGACAGCCTGCCGCTGCTGATTGGCGGGCTGGTGTGCTTCACGCTCATCGCGGTTTTCGCCGCAGCGAGCGGGAAGAAGAAGGGCTGAGCGTCCTCACCCTCCCCCTACGAACTGCACGATTTCCAGTGGCTCACCTGTTGTCCATATCCGGGGGCGTTTTACCGGTCTGATTAATCAGTAACGACGACCGTGAAGTTTCGCGTTCTTAAATACGATTCAGAACACATTACGCTATTGAAGCGTTCGCCAAGGCTTGCACTGAACACAAAGGATCCCGTCTCTTCCGGCTCGAGAACGAGATAGTGGTGTTCTCCGAAATTGATGATCGGACGCTCCTCATCATCCGAGTATGTTATCTCAACGGTGATGATCAAAGGTTCAGCTTCCGAAACCGAGTGGCGGATCAGATCAGGGCGATTCTCATAGTCGGCATCGCGGTCGTGCCGCTGAATATATCGGTCACCGGGCCCGGCAAGCCAGAAACCGATCCGGCCATCGATATCCCCTAGGGTTTCAAACTCGTAGTAGCCGTCGGAAACCACCGACAAAACGAGCGTGTGGGAACTGCCCGGGCTGAGCACAATGACATCGTCCGCCAGACGGAGCCCCCGGTTTACATGGCCCCAACAAGTCATTTCGTCGGTGCAACCTGTCACTAGCACCGAACCGGAGGCCAATGCTGCGAAGGCTGCAACTTTGAGGAATTGCATTACCTCACCCTCCCCCGACGAACTGGACGATTTCGAGCCGGTCGCCATCGGCAATCGATATTTCGTCATAGGCCGAGCGCGGCGCGATCTCCAGATTGCGCTCCACGGCGACTTTGCGCGGATCCAGCCCCAGATGGGTCAGCAGCCCGGCGAGCGTCAGACCGGCGGGCAGATTGCGCGTCTCACCGTTCACCGTCACGGCGATATCGGCGGCGCTGGCGGTCTTCGTCATGGCGTCCCGTTTCCTTTAAATGCCGGTAGTTCTTGTTTATCGCGCCTGAGGCGTCGTAGAAACGTCTTATGGCGCTGTCGGGTGCATGTGCACCTTCAACTTCTTCAGAACACGCGCGCCGCAAGCTGGGGGACGCAAAGCAGGTGGCAAGACCGCTCTTCATCCTGAACGGGCCGAATCTGAACCTGCTGGGCACCCGCGAGCCGGATATATACGGCTCTGCCACGCTGGCCGATATCGAGGCGATGAGCGCCGAACATGCCCATATGCTGGGCCTTACCATCGATTTTCGCCAGACCAATCATGAGGGCGTCCTCATTGACTGGATACAGGAGGCGGGACGCAGTGCCGCGGCGCTCATCCTCAATCCGGCAGGCTATGGCCACACCTCCGTGGCGCTGCATGATGCCTTGAAGGCGATTGCCATTCCGGCCATAGAGATACACCTGTCCCAACCGGCTGCACGCGAGCCCTTCCGGCACCACTCCTTTGTTTCCAGCGCCGTTTCCGGCACAATCAGCGGGTTTGGCGCCCGCAGCTACATTCTCGGTATCGAGGCCGCCCACGCGCTGATCGGCGCAACCGGCCCGAAGACAAACGCTTGAAAAGGTTCTTCCATGGCTTCCACGCCCTCCAAAACCGGTATTGACCCGAAACTGATCCGCCAGCTGGCCGATATCCTGAACGATACCCAGCTGACCGAGATTGAAGTGGCGCAAGGCGAGCTGCACATCCGTGTCGCGCGCGAACTGCCGCAGGCAGCCCCGGCCTATGCGCAGGCCGCCCCGATGGCCGCAGCGCCCATGGCTGCGCCTGCCGCGCCGCCTGCTGCCGTTGCAGCGGCTCCGGCTGCAGAGGCCGCCCCGGCTGCGAAATCTGCCAATGCGGTCAACTCGCCCATGGTCGGCACGGTCTATCTGCGACCGAACCCGGATGCGGACAATTTCGTGAAGCCGGGCCAGAGCGTGAAGGAAGGCGATACCATCCTTCTCATCGAGGCGATGAAGACCTTCAACCCGATCACCGCCCCGCGCTCGGGCAAGATTGGCGAGTTGCTCGTCAATGACGCCCAGCCGGTCGAGTACGGCGAGCCGCTCTTTACGATCATCTAAGGGCGGGGGCGAAACGCCATGTTCGACAAGATCCTGATCGCGAACCGGGGCGAGATTGCCCTTCGCGTGCACCGCGCCTGCCAGGAAATGGGCATCCGCACCGTGGCGGTCCATTCCGAGGCCGACGCTGACGCCATGCACGTCAAGATGGCCGATGAGAGCGTGTGCCTTGGCCCGCCCCCGGCTGGCCGCTCCTATCTGCATATACCGGCCATCATCGCCGCTGCCGAGATTACCGGCGCGCAGGCCATCCACCCCGGCTACGGCTTTCTGTCCGAGAATGCCCGCTTTGCCGAGATCGTGGAGGCTCATGGCCTGACCTTTATCGGTCCGAAGCCGGAAACCATCCGCCTGATGGGTGACAAGATCACCGCCAAGCGCGCAGCCGTCGAGGCGGGCATCCCCGTGGTGCCGGGCTCTGACGGCGCGATCTCGGACATGACCGAAGCGCGCAAGGTCGCCAAGGAAGTCGGCTTCCCGGTGCTGATCAAGGCTGCTGCCGGTGGCGGCGGGCGCGGCATGAAGGTCGCCGAGACCGAAGACAAGCTGGAAAGCGCGCTGCAGACCGCGTCAACGGAAGCGAAAGCCGCCTTTGGCGACGGCGCAGTCTATATCGAGCGTTATCTCGGCAAGCCGCGCCATATCGAGATCCAGGTGATGGCCGATGAGCACGGCAATGTGCTCCATCTCGCCGAGCGGGACTGTTCGCTGCAGCGCCGCCACCAGAAAATCCTTGAGGAAGCGCCTTCAGTGGCCCTCAATCCTGAGGAACGCTCTCGCATTGGCGAGATCGTGCGCGCAGCCGTGTCGAAGATCGGCTATCGCGGCGCAGGCACGGTGGAATTCCTCTACGAGAATGGCGAGTTCTTCTTCATCGAGATGAATACCCGCCTGCAGGTGGAGCACCCGGTCACCGAGCTGATCACCGGCATGGACCTCGTACGCGAGCAGATCCGTGTCGCCGCAGGGCTGGAGCTGGAAGTCCGCCAGGAAGACATCAAGGTCAATGGCTGGTCCATCGAGTGCCGGATCAACGCGGAAAACCCCTACACCTTCACGCCTTCGCCGGGCAAGGTGACCGAGTTCCATGCCCCGGGCGGCCCCGGCGTGCGCCTCGATTCGGGGCTTTATACCGGCTACTCCATCCCGCCCTATTATGACAGCCTGATCGGCAAGCTGATCGTCCACGGGCGTGACCGCCACGAGGCGATCATGCGCCTGAAGCGGGCTTTGCGCGAGATGGTGATTGGCGGCGTTGAAAC
>CAZCEG010000304.1:0-3336 GCA_964497275.1 uncultured Oceanicaulis sp. | reverse complement strand
CTCGGCGAGCGCCGCAGACATCTCCGCCGCCGTCAGGCGCTCAACCAGCGCGTCCGCGCCGTCTTCCACCAGCACTTCGCGGCGATAGGCGAGATAGGCATCCACGATGGCATTGAGCGCGTTGGCGGCCACCACCGGGCTCTCGCCGGCATAGCGCGCGACGAGCACGCTGGCATTGGGCGAGCGCTCCACTGCGAAACCCTGACGCAGGGTTTTGAGCGTTGCCGCATCGGCCGACCCGCCCTGCCGCTCCAGCGCGAGGCGGCGCACGGTTTCCGAATTGAGGATGGCCGCTTCTGATTCCAGCACCTGATCGAGCGTGAACGCACCGCCAGAGCCCGCAGCGCCCGGCGCCTGATCTTCAGGGTCGAGCAGAACCAGAAGGCGCGACTGCGCGACATATTCAGGCTTTAGCAACACCCAGGCCGCGCCCGCCATCGGCACGAAAAGCACCAGAAAAATGAGCAGGATAAGGAGTTTCTGCGACCAGGCGAGCGCCACAAGGTCGAACAGATCCAGCTCCCGGCGGCCATGAGCTGCCGGGGCGGTATGTCCTGAACCGGGCCCGCGCGTTGATTCCATGGCGGTATCTGGCGGGGCTGCGCTTAATTTTTTCTTAGCCCGGCTGGGGGAAGGCTAGGATTTATCAAGCATGAGGGGTGACTCGCGCCAATGACCGATCCGATCTGGTCCCGCAGGAGTGTTCTGGCCGCCGGCATCGCGCTGGCGGTGACCGCCTGCTCGTCCTCCCCGCACGGCACGCCTCAACGCTTTGAACCCTTGCGCTTCCAGAGCTGGACGGGCGGTGATCCCGCCTACCGGCTCTATCCCGGCGACGAGATCGAGGTGACGATCCACACCGCAGATGAGCTGTCGCGCACGGTGGTCGTGGGCCCCGATGGCCGGGCCAATCTACCGCTGGTGGGCGCAGTGATGGTGTCGGAGAAGACAGCGCCGGAAGCCTCGCGCGCCATTGCGGACGGCTATGCACGTGTCCTGCGTGATCCGATTGTGGAGGTGCGCCCGGTGAGCTTTGGCTCGCAGCGCATCATAGTCGGCGGCGAGGTGAACGCGCCCGGCCCCTATGCCCTCACCGATGGCCGCACCGGCGTGCTGGAAGCGGTGATGCTGGCAGGCGGGTTCCAGACCACGGCCCGCAGACATCAGGTCGTCGTGCTGCGCCGCGCACCCGATGGCGGCGTGATGATGCGTGTCGTCGATGCCCGCAACGCCCTGCGCGGGCGCGGCAATAGCGACACCATTCCCCTGGCCCGCCACGATATCGTGTTCGTGCCGCGCTCTGGCATTGCCGAGGTCAATCTCTTCGTCGAGCAGTATGTCCGCGGCATCCTGCCTCTGGATGCCGGGTTCAACTACCTGCTCTACGAGGCCACGCGAAGCTAGGCGAAATCTGCACTGGCATCCCAGCGCGCCACCTGCCCCTGCCTATGCGGGAGGCTGGGTGATCCACTCCCGGGGCGCCTTCCGGCCCGCAAGCCCGATCCCCGATCAAGTCGAGGACAGGCCGCGCGCCCGCAGCGATAGGGGGCTTTGCGAGCGGCAAGCGAGGACCGACCCCACGGATGTGGGGGAGGACAGAGGGATTAGTGCCGGGTTGCCAGCCATTCGCGCGCCGCACGCTGGGCGGCAGCGATTTCCTCGGTGCCCATTTCGCTGGAGACTTCCCGGCGATAGTGCTTGGCGGGCTCGGAGCCCATCAGCGCGGCCAGGTTGAACCATTTGTGTGCCTCGACATAGTCGATCACACCGGCCTGGCCGGTCGAGTAGATCAGGCCGAGCTTGCAAAGGTCCTCGCCGGTCGGATCGGTATTGATCGCGTCGTGAACCTGACGGGTTTCCACATCCGTGAACGCCATTTGTCTTCCCCATTCCGTTTGCGGTTCAGCAGGGCTTTGCCCTTGTCTCGAACCGCTGATTACACCCCACCACACCCATCCCTTTCGGCGCGTTGTGTGAGAGCATATTCGCGAGGAAGTGTATCCACAGGGTTAAGGCAAACTAAGAATAATGCATTTTAAGCATTTATTTTCGTTAGACTTTCCTACCAAGAAGTAACTCGCGCGCGGCGATGTCGAGCCGCTGGCCGAGCCCTGCGCGGCGCGAGCTGGCCACGCGCGATGCCGACACGATGGCGGCGAGCACCATGCCGAAAGCCAGGAGAACCAGAAGGCCGGAGACAATGAAATACTCTGCCGCCGCGCGCGTCATCACCGGCTCTTCATCGACCACGCGCGCGAGCGCCAGCGCGTCACGTCCATGGAAACGGAAGAGCGCCAGCGTACGCGCGCCCGTCATCTGCGACACCCTGCTGAGGCGCACGACGTCCTGCGGGGCCTCGACATGGGCGAGAAGACGGATCGCGGTTCCGGGCGAGGTATTGCGGGCGACAGCGCCGATCTCGCGCATGACAGGGGCGAGCTTGTCTGCCTCCATTGCGGCGAGCTCTGCGATGAACGCCTCCCCGGCATGGCCGGTCATCAGGGCGGCCCGCATGATGCGCGCGCCAGCGCCCGCACCTTCGCGCGCGCCAAGATCTGCAAGGCGGCAGGTTAGCGCGCGCCCACCCTCACAGGCCTGCTCATCGGCGGGCAGCCACAACTCCCCTTCCAGAGACAGGCCGGGAAGGGTCGCAAGATTGATCGCGCCGGGGGACTGGCCGGAGAAGAAGCCCGCCGCCACCGCGTCCACCCCGCCATAAAGGTCCTGCGCGCGCATCATGCGCGCCCGCGCCCTTTCGGGAGCCAGCGCGAGTGCAGGCGGGTTCAGGGAGGGCAGGCTCTGCCCGCGATAGGCCCGCTGCCATACCAGTTCCAGCTCACGCGCCCGGATCCATACCGGCATGGCCCGCAGCGCCGCCTCTGCGCGCTCGTGGGGCATGGCGTGGCTGCGCGCCCACGCAAGGCTTGCAAAGCGCTCCCGCCCGGCCATGTCCTCAAAGGCATGCGCCAGGCTGACCGCGAGCTCTATGTCCGGTGGACCTGAAAGGCGCGGTCGCATGGCGCTGTCCATCGCCTCGGCCCAGAGCCCGGCTGCGCCCTGCGCATCGGGGGCGAGGCTTTCAAACGCGCGGGCGAGCCGCATGGCGGGATCACTCTGGGCAGGGCCGGGACCGAGCTGTTGCAGCCCTGCCATCGCCGCCGTGCCAGCCCCGATCAGAAGCCCTGCGAACAGGGCCGGGCGCGCCGCCGACGAGACTAGCCGCCACAGCGACCAGAGAGCGCGGCGCGCCAGACCAGCATCGCG
This sequence comes from uncultured Oceanicaulis sp., assembly GCA_964497275.1. Taxonomy (GTDB): domain Bacteria; phylum Pseudomonadota; class Alphaproteobacteria; order Caulobacterales; family Maricaulaceae; genus Glycocaulis. The sequence goes on along the minus strand of CAZCEG010000304.1, from coordinate 72 downwards.
CGGAGCCCGCACGCGCCTTGCGCGCGCGGCCATGCGCTGCATGTCGTATGGTGAGCCCCTACGCGCCACACC
>CAZCEG010000303.1:0-3375 GCA_964497275.1 uncultured Oceanicaulis sp. | reverse complement strand
GCCCGCATCGCGGCCGGATCGGTGGTGCTGCAGCCCGTGCCAGCCCGCTGCACGGTCGCGGGCGTGCCCGCCAAGCCCGTGGGCGGTGCGTGCGCGGAACCGGCGCGCAGCATGGATCACAGCCTTCCTGATTGATCCTGCGCCGCAGGCCGCTAGTTTGCCGGGCGACGCGCGCATGGTGCGCGAATCCCCTATTGTGAGGACCGCTCCGGTCCGGTCAGTTTCCAGCGAGGCAAGACGCTCCCATGTCCCAGAAGGTTTTCAATCACAACGAAGCCACCAAGGTTGAGGCCTTCCTGCGCCAGCGGCTCAATCCGGGCCTGAAAGTGCAGATGCGCCAGCGCCCCGACGAATGCGCCGAGATCTATCTGGGCTCGGAATGCCTGGGCGTCGTCTCCAAGAATATCGATGAGGGCGAAACGTCCTACTCGTTCGAGATCACCATTCTGGATATTGATCTGGAGTAGGCGTTAGGAGCCATTTGACTCAATTGCGGTTCATATACGCCGGCTTTGCAATCATTGGCGCATTCGGCGCGAGGGAAGGCGTCGCGAATGTCGCCGCACGTGATCACTGACCGGGTTTCTCGCCGAAATGCGCTTCAATGCCGCCAGCATTGTTCAGAAATGTGTTGTCCAAAAGCACCCTGCGCCCAGATCCGCGCATTGCTGACGAATTAAGCGCAATGCTCTACGGGACGCAGCAGCCAGTTGGGCAATTTGCCGAGTCGCTGCAACAAGCGCCCGACCCGCAGCACGTCAGGCAGCCAGTCGAGCAACAATCATCGCCAATAGTCGGGAAAGCACCCGCTTGAGCGAAGGCGAGGACAGCAATGGAGGCCATGCTCTTTGGTCCAGGATAAGACTCGATCGCACAGCTGGCTAAGGATTTCTCGTGTCCCGATTCTAAAAACCATCTCTCATCGACTTGCGAAACGATGACATCGACACGAATTTGATCGCTGTATTCGCGCGTATCTTCGCGACGGTAGTTTTGCCTTGATGTATCGACCTCAGCGCGAGCTTGTCGCCCTTCTTGCATTATGAACGCCGGCTCGGCGATAAGCCGCCATTCATCACGAATCAGGTCCGGCACAAAAACACGCGAGGCCACGCTCAGATAATCGCCGTCCGGATTCCCAAGCTCGGCCAGCTGAGCTGGCGCAGCTGCGTCGATGCGCACTTCGAGAGCGTATTGGAGCCCGCTACTGGTTGCGACACTCGCAGCCTGCCCTTCGCGTACCGTAAAGCTCGGCGTGCCCAATATTTCGCCGTTTTCGTACACAGTCGCTGAAACTGAAAATACTCGGTCGCTGACCGGCGCGCTGTCTTGTGCGGATGCCGTCATTGAATCTAGGCAGATACTCACGAAAGGCAGCAAAAAGACAAAGTAGCGAAGCATAAGAATTATCCCATGCAGTGTAGAGATACAATCTCACACAATGTGTTTTCCGTCAAAGAAAATCTCCGCTTTGCAAGCAGAACTAGGGTCCAAACCCAATCAGCCTATTGATAGGCTGCTGCAAATCATGTTTCCAATGGCTTGAGGCTGTTGGAGGATGAAGGATGTCGCACCTGTTCTGGCTGAGCGATGGGCAATGGGCGCTGATTGAACCGCATGTCCCGAGGAACCAGCCTGGGGCGCGGCGTGTCGATGACCGGCGTGTGATCTCGGGCATCATCCATGTCCTGAAGACGGGCTGCCGATGGTGTGATTGCCCGCCCGAGTACGGTCCCTCGACGACCATCTACAACCGGTTCAATCGCTGGTCCCACCGGCGCTTCTGGGCCAATCTGGTTGAGGCTCTGGCGGCATCCGGGGCGGTCACGAAATCGACCTCCATCGACAGCACCTACGTCAAGGCGCACCGCTCGGCCCACGGCGGAAAAGGGGGGCGAAAAATCAGGCGATCAGCCTCTCGCGCGGCGGCCAGACAACCAAGGTCCACGCCCTCACCGACACGCTCGGGCGACCCTACGCTTTCGAGCTGACGCCGGGCCATGTGCCGGACATGAAGGCTGCGGGCCTGTTGCTCCACCGCACAGCAGGCGCGCGCTACCTGATCGCCGACAAGGGCTATGACGCCAACGCGATCCGCAAAAGCCTGCGTCAGGAGGGAAAGGTCCCCGTCATCCCGGGCCGCATCAACCCAAAGCGCAAGATCGTCTACGACAAGGCCAGATACCGCGAGCGCCACCTCGTCGAAAACGCCTTCTGCCGCATCAAGGACTTCAGGCGCGTCGCCACACGCTACGACAAGCTCGCCAGAAACTTCCTCTCAGCCGTCGCCCTCGCCGTCCTCGTCGCCTTCTGGCTATGAATGAATCTGGAGCCTAGGCCGATAAGGCCAGAAATAGCCCGCCTACCTGCGGGGCCTGCCCGGTGTTACCTCACCGCAACAGTCTTGTCTTTCGGCAGCAACGCCTTGCATCCATCTGCCTGACCGCCGCGTAGGGAGAACTGGATTGGGCATCAGAAACGGGCCGGCGGGCCCGCGCTCGAAAGGCAAGACTGATGCGTAAACTCGTTCTTCTCGCGGCTGTTGCCGCACTTCCCCTGTCCGCTGCTGCTGCAAAAGCGCAAGTCGATTATGACTGGTCGGGCCCCTATATCGGGGTGAATATCGGTCAGGGCCGTGATGCAGAGTTTGATCTCGACGCGGCTCTGGAAATCGATCCGAACACCAATTTCTTTCCCGGCGCGCTGGCGGGCGGCACCTTCCCGACCATGCGCACATTCGATGGTGACGGCCTGATTGGCGGCGTCCAGGCAGGCTATAACCTGCAAGCTGGCATGTTCGTGTTCGGCGGCGAGCTGGACATGCAGCTGTCGGACGTGTCCTCCTCCATCTCCATTCCGGGCGCGCCGGGCGGGGCGGCCAACAACCCGGACGGCTTCACCGACCTCAATTTCGAGATCGATTATTTCGCGACGGCGCGCGCCCGCGCGGGCATTGCGCTCGATCGCTTCCTCGTCTACGCGACGGGCGGCTATGCCTATGGCCGGGTCGATTTTGACCGCAATTACCGGGTTGGCTCGAACGAGATTACCGACAGCGCGTCTGCCAACCGCAATGGCTGGACCTATGGCGCTGGCGCGGAATATGCGCTCGGCGATTTCTGGACCATCCGGGCCGAGTATCTCAAAGTCGATCTGGGCAGCGACCGGTTCGATACGGCCTATTCGGACGGCACGATTGGCCGCGCGACCATCGATACCGAGTTTGATGTGATCCGCGCAGGGATCAATCTGCGCTTCTAGGCAACGCTCTCTGCCCGGAAGAAAAAGGCCCCGGCGCTCCTCTGGCCGGGGCCTTTGCCGTTCCGGCGGGCGGGCGTCGTCTACAGCACGTCCAGCATGGAGGCGACGAGCGGG
>CAZCEG010000302.1:0-3389 GCA_964497275.1 uncultured Oceanicaulis sp. | reverse complement strand
TGAGGCTCGTAAAGATGCGCCGGAAGCCGTCTTCATTCATCAGGCTGACAGCGCGGATCATGCCGTCTGCCGCGCGCCCCGCCGCACCTTCAGGCCGGGGGTCTTCCACCGCCACCTGCATCACGCCGCCAAACAGCCCGGACGCCAGGATCATCAGGCCCGCCAGGATCGCAAACAGGGTGACGGGGTGGGGCAGGAGATTGCCCAGCCATTCGACACCATCAAGGAAGCGGGTCATGGCGCCGCGCTTGGGCGCAGTCTCGGGCGAAGTCGTGTTGGTCACGGCTGAGGGCTCATTCGTTGTGGGAGAGGATGTCTACCATGCCCGGCGAGGTCCGCCGGGTCCAGCCCTGAGCTTCCGTCAGCTCCGCCAGCGCAAGGTCGCGGGCTTGACCGGGTTGGTGAAGGCGGCGTGGTGTCCACCCGCCTCGTTCCAGGCGTCCTTCAGGCGGAAATACCATTTCGCCTGCACATCGCTGTCATTGATCAGCATCAGGCGGGGATCGAACTGCAGCCCCTCCTTCTGGATGTTGACCATGTCGCCATCCTGTTTGAGGAAGCTGCGCACGAAGGGCCGCAGGACAGGCTTGAGGACGCTCAAGGCAGGTAGCGTCCAGTAAAAGCTCTGGGTGACCTCCGTCGAGGTCTCCGTCAGCGGGGTGACGCTCGTCAGCCCCACCACTGACCCACGCGATCCGGCGGTGATGTGTTCCACCCGTATGCCGGGCAGGCGGAAGCTGATCTCGGTGGTGAGATCTCCGCCAAGGATCTTGTAGAAGCGCGAATTCTTCGACGGCGCGTGCGGCAGCATGGTGAAGCCCAGCTCGCTGGGGCCGAACGCCTTTTCCTTGGTATACATCGACTTTTCCGAGCGCCAGAAGACCGAGCGATGCACGTAAGGCCCGTGCGCAGGGTCCATCAGGCCGATCACGGCATGATCGACATGGCAGTCAAAGATCATGCGCTCGATAAGGGCGGGCTTGCGCGCTTCCACGGCGGGCATCAGGGGCGGGGCGTGATCGGGTTCAGGCGTGTCCTCCAGCACCGGGCCGTCTGCTACGGGCGGCATGAAGATCCACACATTGCCCTGCTGCTCACGCACCGGATAGCGGCGCACGCGGATGCGGCCTACATCCATCTGCTGGCCTTCCACTAGCGAGGGGATGGCCTTGCACGCGCCGTCAGGGCCAAAGCGCCAGCCATGATAGGGACACTCGATCTGCGGGGTTTCCAGCGTACGCCCGTCCACCGTGCTGCCCGCCTGGCATAGCCGCCCGGCAGAGAGCGGCACGCCGCGATGCGGGCACAGATCACGCAAGGCAAAGACAGAGCCATCGCTGGCGCGTGCGAACACGACCGGCTCGCCCAGCAGCACCTTGTGCAGCATCTTGCCGGGCTTCAGATCAGAGGCCGGGAAGGCGTAATACCAGATATTGCGCAGGAACATGGGCGCGCAGCGCTCCTGAATGACTGTCAGGAACGGTTATGGACAAAGACCGCGCCGGATCAAGTCCCGCGCGTGAGGCCCTTGCCGAAAAGGTCGCTGAGATCGGCGAAAAACCGGTTCATCTCCAGCGGCCGGGCTTCCGAGCCGCGCAGCAGGCGCTGGTGGAGGGTTGCAAACAGCATGGTGGAGTAGAGCGCCAGCGCGCCATGGCGCACCCTGTCAGGATTGCTCCCCTCCGGATCTATGCCGGGCGCCAGCCGCTTCTCGATGGCTTGCAGGGACGGCTCCACGACGATGTCGAGATAGGCGCGCGCGACCACCGGATCGTGAATGGATTCCACCAGCGCAAAGGCGTGCGCCTGTACGAAGAGCGAGTTGTCGAAGCCCTGCAAGGCAAGGTCTAGATAGCCCTTCACTGAAGTCTCAAGTGTGTCGCCAGGGGTGGCCGACAAGGCAAGCCAGGCATCGGCCTGCCGCGCGAAATGGTGCAGGATGGCGATAACGACACCCTGCCGGTCACCAAAAAAGTGCCGCAAGGTGGGTTCGGAGACACCCGCGCGGATGGCGAACTGTCTCAGACTTACCGGGCCGGATCGGTCGGCGACAGCGGCGACCGACAGAAGATCAAGCAATTCACGCTGGCGGTTGGAATGCACGGCCGGCTCGCCCATCTGATCAGTCTCCACAGAGGCGCCTTCGCCTGGCTTGAAGGCTTCGTTGTCATTGCCGGCCGGTTCACGTGTCACCGAACGCGTCTTGTCCATTACGACAGTTCTCCATGCAATGCACGGCTTGTTAAGCATGGCATCACGCAGTCCTGCCACCTGGTGATGCGCCGCGCTGAAAATCCTCCGCTGCCCCCTTGTCTTCGCTATTCAGTATCGCATATCGAATAGTGCATACGCAACCTTACCCACTGGACGAGGGAGAACACCATGACCCGGAAATTTGGCATGAAGACCGTTCGCACCGGTCTGGCAGCAACCGCGCTGGCGCTCGCGATGAGCACAGGGGCCGTGGCCCAGCAATACGTATCGGGCTCTGCCGGCTTCAACATGCAAACCAACAGCTCCAACTCGGGCGCGTTCACCAGCGACTTCACCACCGGTGAAGGCGTCGCGGTGCCCGCTGGCACGGTACTGGCTTCGGGCACACCGCTTGGCTGGACCACCGAGTTTGATAATGGCGCCTTCGTGTCGCTGGCCTATGGCTTGCGGCTTGAAAGCGGCCTGCGCTTCGAGGCCGAACTTGGCTATTCCTCCAGCGATGTCGACACGCACCGCAATGTCACGGTCGGCGGCGGTGATATTGGCGCAGCAGACGCGGCCGTTCTGATCACCGGCTCTCCGGCTCTCGGCGTGACCGTGGCTGATCTCGTGGCTGACGGCCGCGGCGTCATCCGCAATACCAGCCTGATGCTGAACGGTTTTTACGATTTCGATCTGGGCGGTCCGCTAGGCGCCTATGTCGGAGGCGGCATCGGCTTCACCCGGGTGAAGGTCCGCTACAATCCGTCTGACGTCGATATCATCAATGGCAGTGACACCGTGTTCGGCTATCAGCTGATGGCGGGCGCCAATTACGCCATCTCGGACAATGTCCAGCTCTTCGGCGGCTATCGCTACCGCGCGACGGGTGATGTGAGCTATGGCGTCAACCTGTTTCCGGCCAATCTCGATGTTGAAAACCGTTCCAACATCATCGAGGCCGGTGTGCGCTTCTACTTCTAGATAGCGCGCTTGGCGCAAAAAAGAGCGGCGCCCGGGTTGTCCCGGGCGCCGTTTCTTTTGGGCCTAGCATGAAAGCCGGGCCTGCAGCACGCAGGCCCGGCCTCATATCTGCCTAGTGCAGGTCGAACCGGTCTGCGTTCATGACCTTGGTCCAGGCGGCCACGAAGTCCTTGACGAACTTCTCCTTGCTGTCGTCCTGGGCATAGACCTCG
>CAZCEG010000301.1:0-3399 GCA_964497275.1 uncultured Oceanicaulis sp. | reverse complement strand
GGTGTCTCCCCCCGCTTGCGGGGGGAGTGCCGCGAAGCGGCGAGGGGGGTAGGGGAGGCTGGCGAAAGCATCCCCCCTCCGGTCCTTCGGACCACCTCCCCCGTGAACGGGGGAGGGCACCTTACCTGGACCACCAGCCCGGCCCTAATAAGGCTCCGGATACTCTCCCGCCTCGTCCTCGCCGCGCATCAGGCGTTCATAGGACGCGATGAGGGAAGTGTAGGGCGGTACCGGCGTCAGGCGTAGCTGCCCGCCCACCACCACGCTCTGGCGGATCTCGAAATGGAGATGGAAGGTGGTCGGCGTCGCCCCGAAATAATTCCAGATCACGCCGAGCCTCTGGCCGCGCTCCACGCGGTCACCGGCCTCCACGTCGAGGCGGGTGGGGTCGAGATGCATGTAGAGATAGGTGGTGCCGTCATCGGCCAGAAGCGTCACCACATGGCCTGAAATGCCGGTGATGTCGCCGCTATCGGCGGCCACAGCCCAGAAGCGGTCCTCAGGGCCGTAGGGCGCACGCGGGCAGCGCGCCGGGCGGATATCCTGCCCCTGATGGCCCGTGCCGCCCGGGCACATGGGCGTGTTCCAGCCACGCGTCTCGCAGAAATTGTCCCGCCAGGGATAGTCGTAGTTTTCCTCCGCGCACTGGTTCCAGGGCGGGCTCGCCTGCACGCCGCCCGGCCGCCAGACCTGTGAGTTGGCAAAGGCGCGGGGCACTTCGATCGGAAAGCGCATGTCCGGCGAGTAGACGGTTACATCGGTCTGGCCTGTGCCGGAACCGGGCTCAAGATCGCCCGGCGGCAGATAGCTCGGCTCATCGCCCAGCCAGTCGGTCAGCGGCCCCGGTTCGGGTTCCGGCTCAGGCTCAGGCTCGGGCTCGGGTTCCGGCTCAGGCTCAGGCTCGGGCTCGGGTTCCGGCTCAGGTTCCGGCTCGGGCTCCGGTTCGGGTTCCGGCTCCGGTTCTGGTTCAGGCTCTTCGGGGTCCACAGGATCGGGGATTTCCACGCCGCCCGGATCGGGCGTCCAGCCCATCTGCTCTTCAATGTCGGGCCAGAACCAGGTCGCCGCAATCGCGGTGCCAGCGACGAGGGCGGCCAGCGTATAATCGCGCGCGCGGCTCATGGCAGCCCCCTCCTCAACGGATCACCTTCCGGCAGGCCTTGCGGCGTGCCTCCCGACAATGCGAGGCGGCTGATGACCCCGCGTGCGACCTGTTCGTCGCGGCATTCGGCGTCATCGTCCGGGTTGTCACAGGCAACCAGCACCGAATAGGCCGCGCCATAGCGGGTGAAATTGATCTCGATGCCGTAATCGGTGCGCGTGACGAAATAGCCTTCGGCGTCGCACATCGCCAGGAAACGGCGGCCAATCTCGGGATCGCGCTCATGGGCGGCCTCGATACGCGAGCCAGTGATCTGCACCATTATGCCCCTGCGATGGAAGGTGGCCGAGTAAAACTCGTCATGGGGAAAGATCAGCATCCCGTCTTCCCCGCCTGCGCGCGTCAGTGACCGGGTGCGGGTCTCGTCGGTCTCGCGGGGCAGCAGGACGGGCAGGCGCGGGCGCTCCAGCGCACGCATGTCCCGGTTAGTGATGCGCGGTGTACGCGGCCGAGGTGGCGGCACATGGGTGACGGTCTGGGTGTCGGCGCGGGCCTCGGCCTCGTCCTGCTCGATCTGGCGGCGCCACTGCGTGGCTGTGCTCTCCCAGTCAATGCGTGACAGCCTGCGTCCGTGGCGGTCATATTCCGGCGCTTCTTCAGGTGCGGCTGTATCCTCCTCCGCCTGCTGGCCCTGGCCGATGCGCTCGGCGAGGCGCTGGAAGGTCGCCATGTCAAACCGCATGGGTTCCGGTTCGCGCTGCACCGACTGGACGCGCGTTGTGCGCGTGGGCGCGCGTTCTGCCTGATAGGTTTCGATGGCCCGCAGCATGGCCCGGCTGTGGTCCAGCTGCGAGGTCAGACGCGCCTGCTCGTCCTGCACAGGCCGTTGCACTGACAAGGCCCGGACGGGGGTCTGATCCTGTGTCGGGGCGGTGTCGCGCGTCTGTGCGTGCAGGCTGGACACGGCCAGTAGCAGCGCGGCGGCTATGACGGCACTTGCCGCCAGTTTCTGGCTAGGCTTTGGCGCAGGCATGGCTTCCCCTCCCGCCACCGGCATGGCGATAGCGAGAGGTTAACACAGCCTTGCCCTGACCGGCAGTGAAAACTGACCCTAAAGTCCCGAGCCGCCCGCCACGACCAGCTGACCGTGAATGCGCCGGGCAAAACTCTCGCTGGTGCAATTGCCCCCGCGTGAGGGGTCAGAACAGCGCACCTCGATCACATAGGCACCGCCAAAGCGTGAAAAGTTCAGGCTCTGGCCGTATTCGGTGCGGGTCCACTCGTCGGGCGCTGTAGTCGCCGACGCGCCTGCCGCGCCGCTTACAGATACGTCCACGCCTTCATAATGGAAGCTCGCGGTATAAAGATTGCCGCGCGGGAAGAACATCAGGCCGGGTTCGCCGCCTGCGCGCGTCAGCACGCTGCCGTTCAAGGCCGGCAGCAATACCGGCACGTTGACGCTGGCAAGCGCGCTCATTGGCTGGTTTGCCGGGCGGATGACATTGGCCCGGTCGGCCAGATCGCCCTGCCGACGCGCCTCGGTCCAGTCGATCTGGCGTGCCTCTGCCACGCCCGACAAGCCGGCCACCACGGCGATTGCCGCCACCACCAGCCCTGTCAGAGCCTGCCTGATAGAGTGAGAAATCATCTGTCCTGCCCCGCCCCCAACGCTTTGCCCGCCGGCACTATAGCCGTTCATCGCGGCCAATGCATCCCACCGCCCCGCGGCGGATTTGCGGCGATGTGGCGGCAGTGTGATGAACCACCCCCTGTTCACAGCGCGGGTGATCACCTATATGCGGCGCAACATGAGCCATAGCGCGGAGGCGCCACTGACATGCAGCTCACCATGATGAAAGCCAAGCTCCACCGTGCCAGTGTGACGCGGGCGGACCTGCACTATGAAGGCTCCATCTCCATTGATGCAGACCTTCTCGACGCGGCGGGCATCCTGCCCAACGAGCAGGTCGATGTGCTCAACATCAATACCGGCGCGCGTTTCACCACCTACGCCATCGTGGCACCGCGTGGCTCGAAGACCTTTGGCATTAATGGCGCGGCGGCGCGCCTGGCACAGGTGGGTGACCGCATCATCGTCGTCGCCTATGCCGCCATGAGCGCCGAAGCTGCACGCCAGCACGTGCCAACCGTCGTGCTGCTCGATGAACACAACGCCGTTGTGGAAGCGCCCAAGGCGGCGTGAGTCAGCGTCTTTCTGAATAGGCTTCCGGGCAGATTTTCGCCCGCATGCAAACCCCTGAAAGTGCAGCCGATGTCTCCCCCCGTTTACGGGGGGA
>CAZCEG010000300.1:0-3410 GCA_964497275.1 uncultured Oceanicaulis sp. | reverse complement strand
GCTTGCCACTAGCGCCGTGCCGCCTGCCGCCACGATGGCGGCTGCGACATCGATCGTGGTGCGCTCAGCCCCGCCGGTGTCGAGCTCCGGGATGATCTGGAGGATTTTCAACGCTGTGCCATTCCACCGCAATGGTTGATATGCCGGAGCCATCATCACATAAACCCGGCTACAGGCTTGGGCAATTGCCCGCGCGCCGGAGGGCCCGATGACCATACAATTCCTGACAACGCAAAACGGCCATGCCCTCGCTTATGTCCGCCATGAGGGCACAGGACCGGGCCTTGTCTGGCTGGGCGGCCTGCGCTCTGACATGGAGGGCACCAAGGCGCTGGCGCTCGATGCCTGGGCGCGTGAGACAGGGCAGGCCTTTATCCGCTTTGACTATTTCGCCCACGGCCAGTCTTCAGGTGACTGGCGCGAGGCAACCGTCGGACAATGGCGCGCCGATGCGCTGAGCGTGCTCGACAAGCTCACCTCAGGACCGCAGATCCTCGTCGGCTCATCCATGGGCGCGTGGAGTGCGCTGCTGGCAGCGCTGGCCCGCCCCGAGCGCGTGGCAGGCCTCATCCTCATTGCGCCCGCGCCGGATTTCACAGAAAGCCTGATGTGGCGGGGCTTCAGCGACGCCGTCAGGCAGGAAATCCTCCAGAAGGGTGAGTGGGCACAGCCTTCGGCGTATGGCGAGCCGCTGATCATCACGCGCCGGCTGATCGAGGAGGCGCGCCAATGGCTGCTGCTGGGTGGCCCGATCCGTTTTGATGGCCCTGTGCGCATCCTGCAGGGTATGGCAGACCCCGATGTGCCCTATCCGCACGCGCTGAAACTCGCCGAGGCTCTCACCTCCAGGGATGTGCAGCTGCACCTCTCCAAGGCGGGCGATCATCGCCTGTCAACGCCGGACGATATCGCGCGCCTGACCACTAGTGTCGCGACGCTGATTGCGGACATGAAAAAAGCGCCCTGACATCTCAGGGCGCTGCATCAGACCGGGATTTGGTCCCGCTAGAAGCGGAAGGCCGACTCAAAGCGCAGCTGCGGTGCGCGGCGGTCAGGCTCATCGCCGAAAATGTCTTCTTCCGGTGCCGTGAAGCGGAACTCGCCGCCGATCCGGATACGGTCATTGAGCGAGTAGAACGCGCCCGCGCTCACGTCCTGCAGATCAAACTGCGAACCGCGCAAACGCTGCGAGATGCCAAGCGAGAAGCCCCAGCGCTCACCGGCAGAGAAACGGAACTGTTCCGCCTGCTCACCCCAGACCGACGCCATGCGGCCAGCGGGCGCCACCGTGAAGCGTTGATGCCAGGCAACGGCGGAGCCTGTCGGGGTATCGGGCATGGAAAGCAGCGCGTCACGTGCAGCGGCGGCTTCAGCCTCAGCCTCGCGGGCCTGCTCTGCCTGCTCATGCAGGCGGTCAAGCGACACCATGTCGGAAAACGCGCTGCCGCGCAGATTGAACGCGCCCCCGACGCCTTCCTCATCCAGGGCAAACGCCGACCCGGCACTGGAAAGAGCCAGCGCCGTCAGCATTGCCAGAGATGTGCGCCCGAAGCGGGTCATGATGCGCTCCCCAGTAGAGCTAGTTTCTATACGTCAGGTAGGGCGCAAACCCAAGCTGTCATCCCCACCAGGACCGAAAAATCCTCACAACCGTGTCAAAAGCGCAACCCAAGCTCTACGAAAGCCTGCGTTCCGCCGCGGCTGGTGCGCGCCCGGCCGGCCAGCCCGGGCGCTGCTATGTGGCCGTCCGTGTGCGACAGGCCAAAGCCGAGAATGATGCCGGGATCGAAATAGCGCGAAGCGGCCAGCAGGATGGACCGGCTGCGTGCATGAACAAGCGTGGACTGGCCTTGCGAGGCTTCGGCGCTGAACAGCCAGTCGCCGCGTTCATAGCTGATACTGGCCGCTTCGGCGCGGTAGCGCGTGCCGGCAAACCCGTCATTGCTGACAAGGGCGGAAGCCCCGAGCGCAAAGCTGCCGCGCGCTGCCTGAACACCGCCAGAATAGACCCACGGGTCTTCAAACAGCTGGGACTGCGGCCCGTCCGCCTCGCCTTTTGCGCCGGTGAGATACGCCCGCCAGCGTGTGCCGCTGACGGGAAAGCGATAATCGAATGACACGCCCGCCTCGACGATGCGCGACGCGCTGGCGCTCGCAAACACGGCGGGATCGGGGCTCACCCGGCAGACACTGACCCCGCACACATCACCGTCCGGCGTGTAGGAAGCAGACAGGCGGAACCCTGCGAGCCGGCGGCTGCGGACAACCAGCTTGGGCGCATGAGCCGACAGCGTGTTCAGCGTGCTCGCCAGATGCCGCCCGGACGGATCGGCCAGCGGCCCGTCTGCCCGCATCAGGCGCAGCGCCCCCGGCAGCGGCTCGCTCTCCAGCACAGCCGCCCCCGGACCATAACCCAGCCGCGCCTCCCAATAAGGCGCGCGGACATAAAGATGCGCCGTCTCAAGCGCGGTGCGGGGTCCGGCGGGGTCGGGGTCTGCAGCGGCATAAAAACCGCTGTGCAGGCCCACGGGCACAAGGCTGCCGGCGGCACTGCATCCGGCAAGCAGGGCGGGACACGTCCCCACCCCTTGCGACAGGCCGCGCCTGCCGGAATCAGCGCCCGCCACAAGGCCGAGCGACACGCCCAGCCGCACGCCATCATCGCGAATATGTTCAAGGCCCAGATTGATCTCTGCGCGGGCAAAGGGCGGGGCCCGGTCCGCATCACCGCTGGCTGTGGCTGCAACACCGTCCACGGCGCCCGATATCTCGACATCGATATCGGGAAGCGCGCCCGCGTAAGCGAGCGCCGAGCCTGTCATCATGAGTGAAAAAGGCGCGGCCGCGAGAACTGAACGGGCCAACCAGTAAGCGCGTTGCGCTAGCTTCATGGCCCTCATCTCGCGGCCTCGCCGTGGCGCCCCCGCTCTCCCCCGGACGCGAGGCAAGCAAGCCCGGTTCCGCCATGACGGTCAAGCGGACAGACCCGTTCTGCCCCTGCATCGGGCCCGAACTGTTACCCGGCTGCAACGCCGCCCTGACGCTGACGATGGCTGACAGGTGCGCGGGAACCTCTGGCCATCGCGTATCGCCGTGCTATAGAGGCAAGAATAAGCGGCGGCGATGCGGTCTTGTAGGAGCGCCTCCTGCCGACATGGTTTTTGATGGAATGTCTGGAGGTTTCCCATGCTCTCACGGCCGCTTGTAACGGTTCTGGGCGTTATCGGCGTGGCGGGCATGTTGGCCAGCTGCGGAACACGGTCTAGCACCGAGAGCGACAGCCGGGGGCTGTTTGGCGGCCTTCTGGGCAGCGGACAGCGCGCCAACGCTCCGGACGCGGGCATTGGTGTCAACACCTTCCTGTGGCGCGCCTCTCTGGACACGCTGTCTTTCATGCCGCTGTCGCAGAT
>CAZCEG010000299.1:0-3418 GCA_964497275.1 uncultured Oceanicaulis sp. | reverse complement strand
CCTTCGGCGAAGAGCTGGCGGACTTGCGCCTTCTTGTCGTTCGATAGCCCGGAGCGCATCGGCCCTGCAGGCAGGAAAAGAACCGGCAGATGACCAAATCGCAGCGCGCCAATCAGCAGGCCCGGCACGATCTTGTCGCACACGCCAAGACAGATCGCGGCGTCGAACATGTTGTGGGAGAGCGAGACGGCCGTCGCCATTGCGATGACATCGCGCGAGAAGAGCGACAGCTCCATGCCCGGCTGGCCTTGCGTAACGCCGTCACACATTGCGGGCACCCCGCCTGCGACCTGCGCGGTCGCGCCCGCGCCACGCAAGGCCTGCTTGATGATGGCCGGATAACTCTCCAGCGGCTGGTGGGCTGACAGCATGTCGTTGAAGGCAGTGACGAGACCCACATTCGGCCAGACAAGGTCTTTCAGAGCGCTCTTGTCCTCGCCCGATGCCGCAAAGCCGTGGGCGAGATTGCCGCAAGACAGGATCTTGCGCTGCACGCCGTCGGCCTTTGCCCGGGCAATGAGGTCCAGATAGGCAGCGCGGCTGTGCCTGCTGCGCGCGTTGATACGTGCCGTGACGTCTTTGAGGACGGGGTTCAATGTCATGGCAGGTCTCCGCTCACGGCCACCAGTAAATCTGCAGATCAAGGGCCGGGTCGCGCAACAGGGCACGCACCGGCATGGCGTCTACGCGGCCCGGTCCTGACGCGGTGCGCAAGGTGGCGCGCTTGTCCTCGCCGCTGATCAGCAGGGCCACGAAATGGGCTCCCTCCAGCGCAGCGCGGGTCAGGGTCATGCGCTCGGTAAAGGGACCAGTGACATCACTGCGCTTCGCCCGGATCGCGGCCACCAGCCCGGCATCGGCGCTGAGCGCATCGCCAAGCCCCTCAGCGTCCGGAAACCAGGACAGGGTGTGGCCATCCTGACCCATGCCCAGCACCACCGCATCAAACGGCCGGATCGCGCCGGCGATGCGCTCGCTGACGGTCTGCACGGCCTCGGACGGGCTCGCCGCCGGCGTCTTCAGGGCAAAGAAGCGCGCCGCCTGCGCCCGGTTTACCAGAAGGGTCTGGCGAATGAGGCTTTCATTGGATCCGGTGAGCCCCGGCTCTACCCATCGCTCATCGGCGAGCACGACATCAACCTTCGACCAGTCCAGATCGGTCCGCGAGAGTGCGTCATAAAGGGGCGCGGGTGTTGATCCACCCGAGACAACAAGGCTTGCACGGCCCCGCCGGGCCAGCCCCTCGCGCAGACGCGCCTCAATCGCGCCCTTGAGGCTCGCAATTGCCGCCGCCTTCTCGTCAAACACCTGCATTGCTGTCACCAGACCGAGGGACGACATGTTACACGCTGTTGCCATCGAACCATTCCCGGTCATCCCGGCCGAGCATCAGCGCGGCCTGCTGCGGGCCGTCCGCGCCCGCCGGATAGGCGTGCAGCGGGCAGGCCCCGTCCTGCCACGCGCGGATGACGGCATCAGTCCAGCGCCAGGCTGCCTCCACCTCGTCGCGGCGCATGAAGAGCGCGAGATTGCCCCGCACCACCGCCATCAGCAGGCGCTCATAGGCGTCCGGGTAATCAGCCTCGAAGGCTTCGGCATAGGACAGGTTCAACGGCACATAGCGCAGCCGCATGCCGCCGGGACCGGGATCCTTCGTCATCATCATCAGCTTCACCCCTTCATCGGGCTGCAGGCGGATGACGAGCCGGTTGGGCTGCAACACGCCCGCATCGGCCTGAATGATGTCGTGAGGCACAGGCTTGAAGGTGATGATGATCTCGCTGCGCCGTGCGCTCATCCGCTTGCCGGTGCGCAGGTAGAAGGGCACGCCCGCCCAGCGCCAGTTATCGACATAAGCACGTAGCGCCACAAACGTCTCGGTCTTGGTTGGATTGCCAACCTCGTCGCCATAGCCGGGCACAGGCGCACCATCGATCACGCCGGCCCCATACTGGCCGCGCACCACATTCTTCTGCGCCTCTTCCGCGCGCATCAGGCGCAAGGCGCGCAGCACTTTGAGCTTCTCGGCGCGGACCGCATCGCCCTCCAGATTATGGGGCGGCTCC
Organism: uncultured Oceanicaulis sp.; assembly: GCA_964497275.1. GTDB lineage: Bacteria > Pseudomonadota > Alphaproteobacteria > Caulobacterales > Maricaulaceae > Glycocaulis. The sequence continues at coordinate 1,352 of CAZCEG010000299.1, read as the reverse complement.
ATGGCAACGAGACACATGAGCTGGAGCAGATGGTTCTGCACCATGTCGCGCAAGGCCCCTGCCCGGTCGTAATATCCCGCCCGCTCGCCTGCCCCCAGCGTCTCGGCCACCGTGATCTGCACATGGTCAATGCCGGTCGCGTTCCAGACAGGCTCCAGCAGCATGTTGGCAAAGCGCAGGACCAGCAGGTTCTGGACCGTCTCCTTGCCGAGATAGTGGTCGATACGGAAGATCGCGCTCTCGTCGAACACCGCGCCCACGGCCTCGTTGATGGCGCGGGCAGAGTGGAAATCATGCCCGATGGGCTTTTCCAGCACGATGCGCGCGCGCGGCGTCACCAGCCCGTGCCGGTCAATCGCCGCGCATACCGGTCCGTAAATCGAAGGCGGCAGCGCCAGATAGAACACGCGTATGCGGGTCGGATCACCGCCCAGCTGTTCGCGCAAGGCCTTCCAGCCCTCACCCTCCCCGTACGCATCGGCACCCACATAGGTCACAAGCTCGCCGAACGCGTCCCAGCGGGCCTTGCGCTCGGCGCTTGCGTCCTTGCCGTTCATCGCCTCGAACGCTCGGGCCAGAAACTGCGCCGTCTCCATCTCCTCGCGCGCCGTTGCAATGATGCGTGAGGCTTGCGGTATCTGCCCGTCGCACCAGCGGTGAAACAGGGCAGGTATCAGCTTGCGGCCGGCCAGATCGCCGGTCGCACCAAAAATCACCATTTCAAACGGTTCAACGGGAACGAGTTCAGCCATGATACCTACCAGAAGACCACATAGATCGTGATCAGAGCGAAGATGATGACAGCGCCTGCGATATTGAACACAGGGCCGGTCGCAAACCGTACATCGCCGAGATCGACGGGCCTATCCGCACGCGGCTGACTGGTGCTGAGCGATACCAGGACGCCGACCAGAAGACAGGCGAGGAAAACGATCCAGATGCGGATGACGAAGGGCAGCGCCAGCGCCTCAAGGCCCAGCATGGCCAGAAGCCCTGCCCCCATGCCCCCCAGCGCTGCCGGATTGGCCAGCAGCCAGAACACGAAGGACAGACTCACCGAACTGATCAGCAGGGCGAACGCGCCAGCGGTATTGGTACGCTTCCAGAACAGGCCCAGCAGGAACACGGCAACCACGCCGGGGGCAACAAAGCCGGTATATTCCTGAATGGTCTGGAAGGCGCTCTCAAACCCGCCAAGGAAGGGCTGGGCCAGCACCAGCGCAATCACCATGGCGCTAAAGGCGGTCAGGCGGCCCACCGTCACATAATGACGCTCTGGCTTGCCCGGCCGCACCGACCGGTAAATGTCCATGGTGAAGATGGTCGAGATCGAGTTCATCATCGAGGCCAGC
>CAZCEG010000298.1:2672-3422 GCA_964497275.1 uncultured Oceanicaulis sp. | reverse complement strand
GCCATTGATGATGTTCATCATCAATGGCGGCGCACATGCCGACAATCCGATCGATTTTCAGGAGTTCATGATCATCCCGACAGGGTTTGACCGCTTCTCCGAGGCGCTGCGGTGCGGCGCGGAAATCTTCCACGCCCTGCGCGCGCGCCTGAAGGCCGATGGCCACAATACCAATGTCGGTGATGAGGGCGGCTTCGCGCCAGACCTTCGAAGCCCTGAAGAAGCGCTCGACGCGATCATGGCCGCCATCGAGAACGCGGGCTACAGCCCTGGCAAGGACGTGGCGCTGGCGCTGGACGTGGCTTCCACCGAGTTCTTCCGCGACGGCAAGTATGTGCTCGAAGGTGCGGGCAAGACGCATGATCCTGCGGCCTTTGCGGCCTATCTGCAGGAGCTGGTCTCAGGCTATCCGATCGTCTCCATCGAGGACGGCATGGCCGAAGATGACTGGCATGGCTGGGGCCTGCTTACCGCAGCTCTTGAAGGCGAATGCCAGCTGGTCGGCGATGACCTTTTCGTCACCAATCCGGCGCGCCTGTCACGTGGCATCGCCGAAGGCGCGGCCAATGCGCTGCTGGTGAAGGTCAACCAGATCGGCACGCTGTCGGAGACGCTCGATGCCGTCGAAATGGCGCTGCGGGCGGGCTATGGCGCGGTGATGAGCCATCGTTCCGGCGAGACCGAGGACAACACGATTGCCGATCTGGCGGTCGCCACCAATTGCGGGCAGATCAAGACCGGCTCGCTTGC
>CAZCEG010000298.1:0-2662 GCA_964497275.1 uncultured Oceanicaulis sp. | reverse complement strand
GGACCGTACGGCGAAGTACAACCAGCTTCTGCGCATCGAGGCCGAGCTCGGCTCGATGGCGCTTTATGCGGGCCGCAGCGCGATTGCTGCCGGGTGATTCGTTACATAAAAATCGATTCGGCTAACGCTTCCTTTACGTTAGCAGGCTAGCGTCTCCAGCGTACGATCCGCAAAAGGCGGACGGTGGATGGAGTTGAGAATGAACACGCTGAAGCGGTTCATTGTCGTGTTGGCCGGGATCGGGATTCTGCTTTACGCAGGACACCATGCCTTTCATCCCGAGCAGGGCTTTGTGCGCTATGCGCAGGTCAATGCCCGTATTGCCCAGATCGAGATGGAACTGGCCGAGGTGCGTGCCGAGCGCATGCGCCTCGAGGACCGGGCGGCGCGGCTTTCGCCCAGCTCTGGCGAGCTGGACCTCGACTATGTCGAGGAGCGCGCGCGTGCCGTGCTGAACTTTGCTCACCCGCACGAGATCATCGTCCGGCTGGAGCCGCACGCCTATCCGGCGTCCTCCGCCTACTGAGCATTCCACAAGCGTTGAAGATATTTCGCAAGCGCAACATTGCGGTTGCGGCCCTTTACGCATGTGCCCATCGTCTGCTAGGTCCGCAGGAACTTCAGACCGAGGGAGCGCGAGTTATTTCGCGTGTGAAATATGGCTGCACGGCAATCGACTTCCGGTAAATCGGCAAAGGCTGGCGCGAAGGCTTCAGGACCCGACGCGGACGAATGGATTGGCTGGTACCGGGACATGCTGCTGATCCGCCGCTTCGAGGAGAAGGCGGGCCAGCTGTATGGCATGGGCCTGATTGCCGGCTTCTGCCACCTCTATATCGGTCAGGAAGCGGTCGTTGTCGGTGTGCAGAGCGCGCTGCGTGAAGGCGATCAGGTAATCACTGGTTATCGCGATCACGGCCACATGCTCGCAACCGGCATGACCGCCAACGGCGTGATGGCCGAGCTGACGGGCCGGGAAGGGGGCTATTCGCGCGGCAAGGGCGGCTCGATGCACATGTTCAGCCGCGAGAAGCAGTTCTTCGGCGGGCACGGCATTGTGGGCGCGCAGGTCGCGCTCGGCACCGGCCTTGCCTTTGCCAACCGCTATCGCAGCGATGGCAAGGTGTGCGCCACCTATTTCGGTGACGGCGCCGCCAATCAGGGCCAGGTCTATGAGAGCTTCAACATGGCGAAGATCTGGGACCTGCCGGTGGTCTACATCATCGAGAACAACCAGTACGCCATGGGCACGAGCGTGAAGCGCTCCTCCTCCGAAACCCATCTATACAAGCGCGGCGTGTCATTCAACATTCCCGGCGAGGAAGTCGACGGGATGGATGTGAACGCTGTCTATGAAGCCGCGAAAAAGGCCGTGGAGCACGCTCGCTCCGGCAACGGCCCCTACATTCTGGAGATGAAGACCTACCGCTATCGAGGCCACTCCATGTCCGACCCGGCCAAATACCGCACCCGTGACGAGGTGAACGAGTATCGCGAGCACAAGGACCCGATTGATCTCGCCCGCAAGCGCATTCTCGGCGGTAAATTTGCCACCGAGGAGCAGCTGAAAGAAATCGAGAAGGACATCAAGAAGATCGTCCAGGAATCGGCCGAGTTCGCCCAGTCGAGCCCCGAGCCCGATCCGTCCGAGCTCTATACCGACGTGCTGGTGGAGGGCTAGATGCTGACCGCTTCCCTCATGGTGTCAGCAATCACGGCGTTAACGCCGATCCATCAGTGCGATCCAGAGCTTGATGGCTCGTTTTGCGACTGCATTCCAGAGACCTTTGAGGATGCAGTGCGGTGTATCGGTCAAGTTCTCAACGAAGAGGACGAAGCGACCCTGCTCGGCTATCGGTACGAAGATCTGTCGATGCTCCACCACGGGTTCGGTACCGGCATTCGGAATGCCTGGCTCAGAAGCGACAGAAGCCCCGCACAAGCGGATATGACCGCGCGTGGCTTTTTGCACCCTGACGATATGTCTACGACAATAATCGCGAGCTTCTGGGCACAGCGCCATGGATGCGAATTCGACCTCGATGAAACAATCGCATTTTACACAACCTACTGGCGTGCAAGGGCGGTTCTGGCATTGCAGCGGCACCCGGAGCGTGCGGAGCACATTACCGTCCCTGTGATGGATCGTGCTCCGGTGACCGAGCGGCCAGTTCCTGATTGTCCGTTTCCACTAGACGAAGCGCCCCCACTGCCGGGTTTGCCGAGGGAGCATAATTGACCATGACCATCGAAGTTCTCATGCCCGCTCTCTCTCCCACGATGGAGGAAGGCACGCTCGCCCGCTGGCTCGTCAAGGAAGGCGATGAGGTCAAATCCGGTGACGTGATCGCCGAGATCGAGACCGACAAGGCGACCATGGAAGTGGAAGCCGTCGAGGAAGGTATTGTCGCCAGACTGCTGGTCGAGGCCGGCACCGAAGGCGTGAAGGTCAATGCGCCCATCGCCATCCTGAAAGAGGAAGGCGAGAGCGATGAGGCTGCGTCATCCTTCGAGACGCGCTCTTCCTCACAGAAGAGCGCTCCTCAGGATGAGGGGAAAAAGGGTTCTGAAAAGGCTAGCCCTCATCCTGAGGAGGATGCGAAAGCATCCGTCTCGAAGGACGAGGGCGCACAGATGAAGGCGCGATCTTCTTCCCTGAAAG
>CAZCEG010000297.1:0-3430 GCA_964497275.1 uncultured Oceanicaulis sp. | reverse complement strand
CCCCGCCACCTCGCGCGATCCGCAGGTAGATGGCCGGCAGCACGAGCATGTTGAGCGCGGTCGAGCTGGCGAGGCCGCACAGGATCACAACCGCCATGGGGGCTTGTATCTCGCTGCCGGGCTCGCCGCCTCGCAGTGCGAGCGGCACAAGGGCTAAGGCGGTGGCGAGCGCTGTCATCAGGATTGGCACTAGCCGCTCCATAGCGCCGCGCCGCACCGCGTCCTCGAACGTTGCGGCTTCGCCGCTGAGTGTCAGGTGACGGATGTGGGACACCATCATCACGCCGTTGCGCGTCGCGATTCCGAACAGGGTGATGAAGCCGATGATGGACGCCACCGACAACACCCCTCCGGCTGCGAACACACCAGCTACCCCGCCAATCAGTGCAAAAGGCAGGTTTGCCATGACCAGCGTTGCATCCCGTGCCGAGCTGAACGCCATGTACAGCAGCAGGAAGACACCGACGATCACGGCAACCGAAAGCACTGACAGGCGCGCCGTGGCTTCGTTCGCGCTTTCAAACTGTCCGCCATACTCGATGTAGTAACCCGACGGGAGATCGATATTGGCAGCAATGTTGGTCTGAATGTCGCCTACAACGCTGAGCAGATCACGGCCTGCCACATTGGACATGACGACAATCTTGCGCTCTACGTTCTCACGACTGATGGTATTGGGACCCCGGTCACGGCGTATGTCAGCCAGCGCGCGCAGCGGAACTTCGCCGCCGCCAGGCGTTATGAAGCGCGTGTCGCGAACAGCATCGAGGTCCTGGCGGTTTTCGGCGGCGTAACGCACAACAAGACCGTAGGCCGCGCCATCTTCTAGAACCTGGCTAACCTCCACTCCCGCAAAGGCGGCTTCGACCGCTTCTGCGACATCCTGAACATGCAGCCCGTGACGGGCTATGGCATCGCGGTCGAAATCAACTGTGAGCACCGGGACATCGGCCTGCTGCTCGACCGAGAGGTCAACGACACCTTCAACCGTTTCCATCTGCGCGCGGACCTGTTCTGCGATCCTGCGCAATTCGTAGAGATCAGGCCCGAACAGTTTCACAGCGATACTCGCCCGTGTGCCGGACAGCATATGATCGATCCGGTGCGAGATCGGCTGGCCGATGGTCACGTTCATCCCGGGCAGCGCGCCAAGAGAACTGCGCAAGTCTTCAAGGAAGTCCTCCCTTGAACGCTCTCCCATTTCCAGCGTCACTTCGATCTCCGACGCGCTGACAGCCTGAGCGTGCTCATCGAGCTCGGCCCGACCAGTCCGGCGGGCGGTCGCGACGACTTCGGGCTGGTCCAGCAGTATCCGCTCTACCATGGCGCCCAACTCGTTGGACTGTTCGAGCGAAGTGCCCGGCAGTGTAACCGCACTGACCGTCAGGCTGCCCTCGTTAAAGCCGGGCAGAAAGGCACGCCCGGCTGTCGCCAGGAGGGCAAGCGACGCTGCAAGCGCGACGAGCGAAAGCCCTCCAAGAATGACCCAGTGAGCAAGAGTGATATTCAACACGGGGCGGTAAGCTGCTTGAACCATGCGGGCCAGCCACGGTTCCCTGTCAGCCTGGATCGTGCGCGACCCCGGCATGAGGACGGCTGCCAGCGCCGGTGTCACCGTGACGGCCACCAGCAGCGATGCCGCCAGCGCGATGACATAGGCGAGCCCCAGAGGCTGAAGCAGGCGGCCCTCAACCCCGGAAAGGAAAAAGAGCGGCAGGAAGACCAGCATGATGATCAGGGTCGCAAAGACAATCGACCCCTGAATTTCCCGCGTAGCATCTTCGACGACTTTCAATACGGGCTGCGGCGCCGGGCTGGAGCGGTTGACGCGCAAACGCCGCACCACGTTCTCGACCACGATGATCGCGTCATCGACGAGCGCGCCGAGCGCGATGGCCATGCCGCCAAGGGTCATCGTGTTGATGCTGAAACCCAGCCAGCGCAGGGTCAGGATCGTCACCACCAGCGAAAGCGGAATGGCCAGAAGCGAGATGAGCGTCGCCCGCCCGCTCATCAGGAAGGCAAACACGATCACCACGACGAGGATTGCTCCGTCCCTCAACGCATGGAGGACATTTTCAACCGCGACCTCGATAAAGTTGGCCTGCCGGAACAGATTGGTCTCGATGAACATCCCCTCGGGCAGTCCGGCCTCGACCTCCCCGATAACGCGGTCCAGCTCTTCGGTAAGTGTAAGTGTGTTCGTGTCCGGCTGCTTCTGGATGCCGATAACGACCGCCGGGTTGCCATTCTGCGAACCTGTGCCGCGCGTGATCGCCGCGCCCATACGCAACTCGACCAGATCCCGGACCAGCACTGGTACGCCCTCAACCTGCCGGACCGCCGTTGTGGCTATATCCTCAAGCGACCCGACCCGGCCGACACCGCGGATCAGGTATTCCTGACCGCCTTGCGAAATGAAACCGGCCGAGGAGTTGGCGTTGGTCCGGGCGACAGCGGTCATCACCTCTTCAAAGGTGATGCCGTAGGCCGCGAGACGCTCGGGGCGGACATCAACCTGGTATTGGCGCACTTCGCCGCCAATGGGGATGACCTGAGCAACGCCCGGAACCGCGAGCAGTCGCCTTCGCAACGTCCAGTCGGCCGCAGTGCGGATTTCCATCTCGCTATGCTGGTCTGATCCGAGCGCGATAAACATCACCTCGCCCATGATGGAGGATACCGGCGCAAGTACGGGCGCAGGCACGCCGGGCGGCAAGGTGTCGCGCACAAGCTGTAGTTTCTCCGCCACGATCTGCCGGGCCAGGTAGATATCCGTGCCCCACTCGAAGTCGGCCCAGATGATGGCGCTGCCGACCGATGTGGATGACCGCACGCGGCGTATGCCCGACGCGCCATTCAGGGCCGTCTCGATTGGCAGGGTAATCAGTGTTTCAACCTCTTCCGGCGCCATGCCGTGCGCTTCAGCAACGACCGTTACGGTGGGCGCCGTCAGGTCCGGGAAAACATCCACAGGCATGCGCGTCGCTTCCCAGGCGCCCCACGCCAGAAGCGCCAGACCGCCCATAAGCACAAAGGCCCGGTTCAGGAGCGAGAAGCGAATGGTCTGGTGTATCATGCTCGCTCCGGTTCAGTGCGCATGGCCGTGACCGGCTTCCGCCGGTCCCCTGGCGGCCAGATGGACAAGGTAGGCGCCTTCAGTCACCACGCGCTCGCCGGGCTCGAGGCCTGACGACACGCCGACGAGATCGCCGTCCCGAACGGATATCCGTACCGGCTGGCGGCGCCAGTTCTCTCCATCGGCCATCACAAAGACGACACTCTGGCCTGCCTCGTCGACGATGGCGCTGACGGGGATAATAGCGCCCTCAAAGCGGTCAGCCGTCCGCACCCGCGCATTGACCAGTGTGCCGGCGGCAAAACCGGCCGTGTTTTCAAACTCGAAAATGACCGGCACGGTGCGGCGTAC
>CAZCEG010000296.1:0-3450 GCA_964497275.1 uncultured Oceanicaulis sp. | reverse complement strand
GTGCGCTTGACCGTGCCGCCCTCGACGATCGCCCGGTCATCGCCGAAGATCACGCAGCCGACATTGTCGCTTTCCAGGTTCAGCGCCATGCCCTTGATGCCGCCGGGGAATTCCACCAGCTCACCGGCCCGCACCTCGTCGAGGCCGTAGACCCGCGCGATACCGTCACCGACAGAAAGCACCTGGCCGACGTCGGAAACATCTGCTTCCGCGCCGTAATTCTTGATCTGATCCTTCAGGATCTGGGAGATTTCCGCTGCCCGGATGTCCATGGCGTGTCTCAAGCCTCTTTCATCGCCTGTCTCACCCCGTCCAGCTTGGTACGAAGCGAGGAATCGAACATGCGCGAACCGACCTTCACGGTCAGTCCGCCGATCAGTTCAGGCCGCACCTCGGCCCGAACCTCTATATCCCGCCCGAGGGCGGTTTTGAGTGCTGTGGTAAGCTCTTTGAGCTGCGTCGCCGTCAGCGCATCGGCGCTCATCACCTCGGCGGTGATCGCGCCGCGATGCTGGGCGGCAAGGCGCTTGAAGGCGGTAATGATGGAAGGCAGATCGCCCGCGCGGCCATTCTTTGCCGTCACGGCCACGAAATTGCGGCCCATGGGCGACAATTTCAGCGCCTTGGCAAGGCTTGCCAGCGCAGCCGCCTTCTCGTCGGCCTTGTGCACGGGGCTAGCGACCGCGCGCAGCAATTCAGGCGATCCGCCAAAGGCGGCGCCAAGGGCATCCATGTCGGCTTCGGCCTTGGCCAGAGCCTTGGATTCCAGCGCCAGATCGAACAGAGCACGCGCATAACGCTGCGCGGCTTCACTTGAAATTGCGTTCTCGCCGGTAGTCACCGCTTAAGCCCGCTTCCTGATCCTGGTGAGTGCCGATATCGGAGCGGCTGGTTAGGCGCGATCCAAGCACTTGAAATAGTGGAGTTTTTTCCGAAGGTCTGGCCTGATTTGTCCAGACGCCCCGGCCAGCCCGGCGCTCACCTAGCACAGGGGCTTGGGGGCGGCAACCCGCCCGCGCGCAATCGGCGCAGGGATCGCCCTGTCAGGGCAACGCGTCCTCGCTGCGTTGACGGGTATGGACGACGCGCAGGATTTCGATTCCCGCGTCCACCGGGCGGTACCAGACCATGTGTCGGCCCGCCGGATAGCTGAACACGCCGGGCCGGATATCCTCGCGGCTCCGGCCAAGGCCGGGCATAGCGGCCAGCCTGACAAATACGTCCTCGAGCCCGAAGACGTAGCTATTGCGTTGTTCACGCCCCCACATGGCCTGCGTATAAAGCGCGATATCTCGCAAGTCCGCCTTGGCTTCAGCGGAAAGGTGAAACTCAGCCACGCTGTTCGCGGTCCAGCTCGGCGATGAAATCCTTGGCGTTCCACGCCACCAGCTCCCCGCGTTCGGCCTGTTGCAGGCCGATATCGATCTGGGCGCGCAGGGCCTCGACATCCTCCGCCTCGGTGCGTTCAGCGCGGATGCGTTCGCGCAGCGCCTCGCGGATCACCTCGCTGGCGTTGGAGTAAAGCCCGCTCTCCACCTTGTCGCGGACCCATTTTTCCAGCGTCTCGGTCAGGGAAATATGCATGCTCGCCTCCATCATCTGACATGAATGATACATAAAATGTCAGAACATGTCGCTCTTTTGCCATCTCACAAAAATGAATACGGCTCGATATCGACGCGGGCGCGGATGGAGGCGGGCAGTCTGAAGCGCGCCATCCAGGTGGCCATGAAGGCAGAGACATCCACATTGCGGCCTGCCTGCACGAGGAAGCGCCGCCGGTGACGGCCACGCACGACAGCGAGGGGCGGCTCGGCAGGGCCGAAGAGCTTCACATCGTCGCTTAAGGGCGCCGCGGCGGCGGCAGCTTTGGCGGTTGTGACCAGCAAGGCCTCGTCCATGCCGGAGAGGATCAAAGCTGCCATGCGCCCAAAGGGCGGCAGGCCCAGCTGTTCGCGCATCAGGGTTTCCAGCGACAGAAAGGCCTCCCGGTCACCCGCCACCAAAGCAGCAATGGCTTCATGGTCAGGGTCATGGGTCTGCAAGATGGCCTTGCCGGGCCGGTCGGCGCGCCCTGCCCGGCCTGCCGCCTGCACGAGGGTCTGGTAGGTGCGCTCGCCCGCGCGCAGATCGCCGCCCGAAAGGCCGATATCGGCATCGACCACGCCCACAAGCGTGAGATTGGGGAAGTTGTGACCCTTTGCCGCAATCTGGGTGCCGACCAGAATATCGATCTCGCCGCGCTCCATGCGGGCGACAAGCTGCCTGATCCCTTCTGCCCCCATCGCGGTGTCGGAGGAGAAGACCTCCACCTTCGCATCGGGGAATCGCAGTGCGGCCTCCTCGGCCACGCGCTCAACGCCCGGCCCGACACTGGTGAGCGAATCGACCGTCCCGCATTCCGGGCAGGCCTTGGGCTTGGGCATGGAAAAGCCGGTCGTGTGGCAGATGAGCCGGCCCGTATAGCGGTGCTCGACCAGCCAGCGGTCGGTATCGGGGCTTTTCATCTTGTGGCCACAGGCCCGGCACAGGACCAAAGGCGCATAGCCGCGCCGGTTCAGATAGAGCAGTACCTGCTCGCCTCTTCCAATCGTTTCGGCCATTTCCCGCACCAGCGGTTCGGACAGCCAGTGGCCGGGCTCGGGCGGAAAGGCGCGCAGATCCAGCGTCTCGATTGTGGGCAGCATGGCCGTTCCGGCGCGTGCCTCCAGCCGGATATGAACGTAGCGCCCGGCGCGCGCATTGACGAGGCTTTCAAGGCTTGGCGTGGCGCTCGCAAGGATCACGCACGCGCCTTCCAGCTTGCCGCGCGCGACCGCCAGATCACGCGCCTGATAGGTGAGGCCATCATCCTGCTTGTAGGTCGGGTCATGCTCCTCATCGACGATGATGAGGCGCAAATTCCGGAACGGCATGAAGATGGCCGAGCGCGCGCCTGCCACGATCCGGGCCCGCCCGGCAGCGATCTCGCGCCAGGCGCGCCGCCTGCCGGTGCCGCCAAGCGCGGAATGCCACAAGGCAGGCTCGGCGCCGAAGCGGGCCTCGAAGCGGGCGGTGACGGCCTGCGTCAGCGCGATCTCCGGCAGTAGCACCAGCACCTGCGCATCGGGCTCGCGGCGAAGAAGCTCTGCGATGGCCTCGAAATAGACCTCTGTCTTGCCGGAGCCTGTCACGCCGTCCAGCAAAGCGGCCTGAAACCCGCCCGCCGCGATCAGGCGGCGCAGCTGGGCCGAAGCGGCCTCCTGCCCGTCATTGAGCGCCATGCCGTCACGATAGGGGTCGGGCGCATCAAAAGGCGGATCGACCGCGCGTTCCTCGGCCAGCAATGCCCCGGCATCGGCCAGCCCCTTCACTACGCCCGGCGACACGCCCGCCCTGCGCGCAAGTTCTGCCGCGGTGAGGGCCTCACCAGCGGCCACTTCCAGAACGCGCGTACGGGCCTCTGTAAGC
>CAZCEG010000295.1:0-3450 GCA_964497275.1 uncultured Oceanicaulis sp. | reverse complement strand
ATCGCCAGAAAGGCGGGGCGCAGATCCAGCGGCATCGCCTCCACCGTGCACAGGAAATAGCGCGCCTTTGGCGGCACGATCTTTTCCTCGCCGGTGATGAGCGCCGCCGCGTTCACGCCCTTGGCCTTGACCACCCTGTCGTAGAGCTCGCGGGCGAGAAGGCGCAAAGGCAGGCCCATCACGCCGGAGGATCGCCCCAGCATGCGTGTCAGGGCAAGATGGGTCTTGCCGGTATTGGTGGGCCCGAGGACCGCCGTGATCTCGCCTGCAGAGGACATGGCCTTGCCTCCTTGCCGCACCCTTCAAGATAGGCCGCAAGCAGGCCCGGTTTAAGGGGCGATGGCAGGCAGGGTTGCTGGTTTCGGATTATGCTACATCTGAACCGCAAAGGAGGCCGGATTCATGCGAACCACCATCACGCTCGACAAGACGCTGGTTGACAGAGCCTCGGCGCTCACCGGCATTACTCAGCGGTCAATTCTCGTCCGCGAAGCTCTCAAAGCGCTGGTCGAGAGAGAAAGCGCTAAGCGCCTTGCATCTCTTGGTGCTTCCGAACCGAACCTGATAGCGCCTTCGCGGTAACACTAACCGTTATCGACGCTGAGATTGATCGCGCTGATCGTCAGATTGCCGATGCGGGTATTGGCGCGGTAGCGCACCGGAACCCACATGCCTTCCACCGGTGCAAGCCACATCGTCACGGGACGGCGCGTGTCTTCCTCGGTCGGGCGCTTGCCTTCCTCATAACCGCTGATCGGCTCCACATAGGCCCGGCAGACCAGCGCCTCGCCGCGATAGGCGCGGGTGGAAACGTCTGACATCCCGCCATTTTCGAGCCGCAGATTATATCGCGCGCGGCCATCAAAGATCGGCACGCTGCCATTGCACGGCTCGCCATTGGCGGTCATCGGGGCTGCCAGCATCATGCTCAAAATGCCGGAGATCGGGTCGACGGCCCCTTCCCGGTCCGCGTCGCTGGCGGGCGGATCGCCCATCGAGCCGAAGGGCGGGTTCACGTCCGGCACGGCGCGGCCATCCACAAAGTCGATGCCGACAATGCGTCCCTTGCCGCTGGCGTGATTGAGGTGCTGGTAGCGCCACGGCACCAGTGCATCACCCTGCACATAGCCGGAGACCCCGGCCTCGATATTGGTGTCGTCAAACCAGCGCAGCAGACCGCCGGACTGGAAGGTGGCGGTCGCCGAATAGGTCTCGCCCGGCCACACGGCGTTGATGGCGATATTGGCCACAGGGATCATCAGGAGCGAGCCGGAATACTGTACCAGCAACCCGGCCGGCGGCGTGGACATGCCCGCGCCGGTGTCCAGACTGCCGCTATTATCGGCGCTGGCCGGTATCGCCGGCAGCGCAACGGCCAGCATGAGGGCGGCAGCAAGTTTCATCTTCATGTGAGGTGACTCCAGATGCGTATCGGCCACGGACCGTAGGATAGGACACAAGCCTGACCCTTTCCATGACCGCTTGCGTCTGTATGGACGATGAACGCGGCAGGTGTGTGGCAGTTGTGGGTTCAGTCTTCGTGGTCAGCTGCCCAATAAGGCACCAGAAGCACGCCCTCCCGCGCGACGCGCTCATTATGGACTGCGATCGCCTTGGCGTTCTCGTCGAGCCAGCGCCGCTCCTGTGCCGAGAGCTCCCGAGGCGTTGGCGGAGTGCGATCTTTCTTGTTCATTGTCGACCATCCTCTGATGGCGAAAGCTATCCCAATTAAACCCCGTCGAAAAGCGGATCGAAGCGGGCAGTGCCGGTGATCCCGTTCATGGCGGCGCGGTCCAGCCGTGCAATCATGAACGCCTCGTCCGGCACGCCCTCATAGGGGCAGGCAATGCCGAGCGCCGCCGCGGGCACAAAGCCGAAGCGCGGATAATAGCCGGGATGGCCGATCAGGATGACGAAGGGCGCGTTGCGGGCCTGCGCGCCTGACAGGGCAGACCGGCACAGCGCGGAGCCTGTGCCTGTGCGCTGCAGGTCAGGGCGGACGCTGACCGGTGCCAGCGCCATGCCGGACATCTGCACTTCACCGCTTTCGCTCTCAATGCGCGCAGGCGTCAGCAGGACGTGGCCGGTTATCGCGCCTTCGCATTCAGCGACAAGCGAGATGACCCTGTCGCGATGTTTTGTCCTTAGCGCATCGACAAGGCGGGCTTCGTCCTCGCGGTCGAACGCCGCGCGGGTGATGGCCCGCACGGCGTCCTGATCGCCGCTCGTTTCAGCACGGATGATCATGGCGCTCACTCCGCTGCCGCCAGCGCGGCGAGGCGGGCATAGAGCCCCTCATCCTGCTGGCTGAGCTCGCGGTGCGTGCCCTCTTCCACCACCCGTCCCCGGTCGAAGACGAGGATGCGGTCCGCATCACGGATGGTGGAAAGCCGGTGGGCGATGATGATCGCCGTACGGCCCGCCATCACGTCGGCCATGGCTTCCTGCACCTCACGCTCGGTAGCGTTATCGAGGCTGGAGGTTGCCTCATCGAAGACGAGGATCGGCGCATCGGCGAGCACGGCGCGGGCAATGGCCACACGCTGGCGCTCGCCGCCCGACAGCTTCACGCCGCGCTCGCCCACCAGCGTCTCATAGCCATTGGGCAGGCGCATGATGAACTCATGCGCTCGGGCGCGCTTCGCCGCCTCGATGATCTCGTCCACGCTCGCGCCGGGGCGGGCATAGGCGATGTTCTCGGCGATGGAGCGGTGAAACAGGGCAGGGTCCTGCGGCACCAGCGCTATCGCACGGCGCAGGCTTGCCTGCGTGACGGCGCGCACATCCTGACCGTCAATGCGGATTGCGCCCGCATCAACGTCATAGAGCCGCTGGACAAGCTTCACGAAGGTCGACTTGCCAGAGCCCGTGGGCCCGACAAGAGCCACTTTCTCGCCTGCGCCGATGACCAGCGAAAAGTCCTCGTAGAGCGGGGTGTCCTGCCCGGCATAGGTGAAGCGCACCTTGTCGAACGCGATCTCGCCCCGGCCCGGCACGAAGTCCGGCGCGCCCGGCGCATCGGCGATCTGCTCGTCTAGCTTTGCGTAGGCCGCGATGTCCTGAATCTCGTCGAGGCCGCGCTGCACGTTCTGCACCTCCTCGCCGAAGCGGCGCATATAGCCGCTCATCAGCATGAAGGCGGTGATCGCGAACACGACCGCGCCGGGGCTCGCCTCGCCGCGCTGCCAGAGCATGATCAGAAGACCTGTCAGACCCGCCTGCAGGCACAGCACGGCAATGATCTGGACCAGCCAGGTGTTCACAAAGCGCAGCCACGTCTTCTTCACCTCGCCGCGCCAGCGCCAGGCAAGGGTGTGGAAGCGCGCATCCTCGCGGGCTTCCGCGCCAAAGCTCTTGACCGTCGCCACGCCCGAGATCGCGTCGGCGACCGCGCCGCCGAGCTCGGAATCCAGCCGGTTGGAGCGGATATTCTGCGGGCGCACGTAAAGC
>CAZCEG010000294.1:0-3451 GCA_964497275.1 uncultured Oceanicaulis sp. | reverse complement strand
CTTCGATCTTCAGCTGGATGATGCGCCGGTCGAGCTCGTCGAGTTCTTCGGGCTTGGAATCCACCTGCATACGCAGGCGCGCCGAGGCCTCGTCCATCAGGTCGATGGCCTTGTCGGGCAGGAACCGATCAGTGATATAGCGGTTGGAAAGGGTGGCGGCGGCCACGATGGCCCCATCGGCGATGCGCACGCCGTGATGGACCTCATACTTCTCCTTCAGCCCGCGCAGGATTGAGATCGTGTCCTCCACGCTCGGCTCGTCAACGAAGACGGGCTGGAAGCGGCGGGCGAGCGCGGCGTCCTTCTCCACATGCTTGCGGTATTCGTCGAGCGTGGTCGCGCCGACGCAATGCAGCTCACCGCGCGCAAGGGCGGGCTTCAGAAGGTTCGACGCATCCATCGCGCCATCGGTCTTGCCTGCGCCCACGAGGGTGTGCATCTCATCGATGAAGAGGATGATCTTGCCATCGGCTGAGGTCACCTCGGAGAGCACGGCTTTCAGCCGCTCCTCGAACTCGCCGCGATATTTCGCGCCCGCAATCAGCGCGCCCATGTCGAGCGCGAGCAGGCGCTTGTCTTTGAGACTCTCCGGCACATCGCCGTTGACGATGCGCAGAGCGAGACCTTCGGCAATCGCCGTCTTGCCGACGCCGGGATCACCGATCAGCACCGGGTTATTCTTGGTGCGCCGGGAGAGCACCTGAATGGTGCGGCGGATTTCCTCATCTCGGCCAATCACGGGATCGAGCTTGCCTTTGCGGGCGACTTCCGTGAGGTCGCGCGCATATTTCTTCAGCGCCTCATAGCTCTCTTCAGATGAGGCGCTGTCGGCGGTGCGGCCCTGCCGCACGGCATTGATCGCGGTGTTGAGGCTCTGCGCGGTAACGCCCGCCTGCTTCAATATGTCGAAGGGCGCCGTGCCCGGCGTGATCAGGAGGGCGAGCAGCAGGCGCTCTGCGGTGACATACTGGTCACCTGCCTTTTTCGCGGCCTCTTCCGCGGCGTTCAGGACTTCGGCCGTTTTCGGCGCGAGATAAAGCTGGCCCGATCCGCCCTCCACCTTCGGCAGGGCATCGACGGCGCGTCTGGCGAGATCGCTCGCCAGGTCCGCGCGGCCACCTGCCGCCTCGATGAGGTTCGGGGCAAGCCCGCTTTCTTCTTCCATCAGCGCGCGAAACACGTGCTCAGGCGCAAATTGCTGGTTCTTCGCCTTCATGGCGAGGCCTTGCGCGGTCTGGATCACGGTGCGCGCGCGATCGGTGTAGGTATCGAAATTCATGCCTTCAGGTCTCCTGAAAATGGGCAGCGAGACAAGGGGTTAAACGGATACCGCCCTCTAAGAGGCACAGCCCGCCATCCCTGATGTGTTGCATGTAGGTGTGGCATGAACACCACACAAGCGCGAGTGGGAAAATTGTTGGGGGGAGCAGGCGGGTGCAATCCACCCTGCGTCATTCCGGCCGTAGCGAAGCGGAGAGCCGGAACCCAGCCCTTTGTTTTAGCTCCGCAACGCATCGGCCTTGCGGCGCTCCGCGCCGACTGGGTTCCGGGTGTCGCTGCGCTCCCACGGAATGACGCAACGTGAGGGCGGCAGCTCATCGCCCCTTGCGATGTCACACCGCACCCGCCTTCCCGTTGCCACGCGGCTCCTATATGTAGGGGCGAAGCGAAGGAGCGGTTGTCATGGCGGTTGAGGACCACACAAAAGTCAGGCCCTGGCGGGCGATTGACCGGCGGACCTCGCGCAAGATCCGCGTAGGCTCTGTCGAGGTGGGCGGCGATGCGCCGATCTCGGTGCAGTCCATGACCAACACCCCCACCTCGGACGCGCGCGCGACGATCAACCAGATACGCGGGCTCGAAGAGGCGGGCGCGGACATTGTGCGCGTCTCCTGCCCGGATGAAGACTCAACCTCTGCCTTCCGCACGATCGCGCGCGAAGCGAAGGTGCCGCTCGTGGCCGATATCCACTTCCACTACAAGCGCGGTATCGAGGCGGCAGAGGCGGGCGCGGCGTGCCTCAGGATCAATCCCGGCAATATCGGCAGCATGGACCGCGTGCGCGATGTGGTGTCGGCCGCGCGCAATAATGGCTGCTCCATCCGCATCGGGGTCAATGCCGGATCGCTGGAGCGCGAACTGCTCGAAAAATATGGCGAGCCCTGCCCCGACGCGATGGTGGAAAGCGCGCTGAACCATGCCCGCATTCTCGATGATCTGGGCTTTCACGAATACAAGATCTCGGTGAAGGCCTCAGACCTCTTCCTCACCGTCGCCGCCTATCAGATGCTCGCCGAGGCCACCGACGCGCCGCTGCACCTCGGCGTGACAGAAGCCGGCGGGCTTCGCTCGGGCACCATCAAATCGGCCATCGGCATGGGCTCGCTGCTCTGGGCCGGGATTGGCGACACGATCCGCGTCTCGCTCTCTGCCGAGCCAGTGGAAGAGATTCGCGCTGGCTTTGACATGCTAAAGGCGCTCGGCCTGCGCACGCGCGGCGTGAACATCATCGCCTGTCCGTCCTGCGCCCGGCAGGGCTTTGACGTGATCCGCACGGTCGAGGCGCTCGAAGCCCGCCTTGCGCATATCTCCGAGCCGATCTCGCTCTCCATCATTGGCTGCGTGGTCAACGGCCCCGGCGAGGCGGCCTATACCGATCTGGGCTTCACCGGCGGCGGCAAGGGCGCAGGCATGCTCTATTTTGCCGGCCAGCAGACCGAGAAAGTCTCCAACGAGACCATGATCGAGCGCATTGTCGAGGCGGTGGAAGACAAGGCCGCAAAAATGCGCGCAGCGCGCGAGGCTGTGGCTGCGGAGTGAGCCAGCAACCACCCACATCGGCGTGGTCGCGTTTTGAGAACTGGCTTCTCTATGGTTTGGACAGGCTGGCCCATCTCCTGAGCGGGGCGCCCCGAAACCTCCACTCCAGCCGGTGGATCGGCAAGACCGTGCTGATCGGCTTGAGCTACGAAGACGAGACCGGCCACATTCACCGGCGTGAACAGCTATGGGGCGAAATCGCCTCGGTCGATCCCCATAGCGGTTTCACGATCCAGCTTAAGGGCGCCTATGCTGGCAACACCTATCCGCTGCCGCCGGAACCGCGCGGCCTTAAAGTCGCACGCCGGGGCGAGTACAGGCTGAAAGCCACCGGCGAAATACTCGTGGATCCCGACTTCGTGTCGACGTGGGTCGTGTCTGCCCCGGACGAAGACACAGCCGCTCCGGCTGATCGCCCGACCGGCTAGCCCTCAATAAACCGCTCGCTTACGCGGCAGCGTCTGCATCGCCGGACGAGGCGTCCAGCGCCGCTTCGGCGTCCGCATCGCGGGTGCGGCGCGGACGGCGCGCGCGCGCCGGGCGAGCAGGTGTTTCGGGCTGATCGCTCTCGGCGCTCACCGGTTCAGGCTGCGGCTCGCTGCCCGTGCCGGGATCGACCATGCGCAGCGGA
>CAZCEG010000293.1:0-3453 GCA_964497275.1 uncultured Oceanicaulis sp. | reverse complement strand
GCCGTGCATTCGCCCCTGCAGGCCCGCCGCGAGGACTATGAGGCCTTCGCCCATATCGAGGATCATGCCTTGCGGGTCTATGCCGCAATGACCCATGCGCTGGACCGGAGCGTGGGTGAGGTTCTGGACGCGCTGGAGGCCAATGGCCTTTCCGACAACACGCTTGTCATCTTCACATCGGACAATGGCGGGGCGCACTATATCGGCCTGCCCGGCCTCAATGATCCCTATCGCGGCTGGAAGGCGACCTTCTTTGATGGCGGCATCCGTGTGCCGACCTTCCTGCGTTGGCCGGGTGTCATTGCGCCGGAGAGCGAGATGACCGGCCTTGCCCAGCATATCGATCTCCTGCCGACGATTGCCGCGATTGCCGGTGTGGACGTCCCGCAGGACCGCGTGATCGACGGGCGCGACCTGATTCCCTTCCTGACCGGAGAGGTCAGCGGCGCGCCTCACGAGACGCTGTTCTGGCGCAGCGGGCACTATCGCGCCGTCATCCATCAGGGCTGGAAGCTGCAAATCTCCGCCCGGCCTGACCGGATCTGGCTGTTCGATCTGGAAAACGATCCGGGCGAGCAGAGCGACCTCTCAGCCGCCGAGCCTGAACGCGTAGCCGCGATGATAGCACTGCTCGAAGCGCACGAGGCGGAGCAGGCCGATCCGCTCTGGCCGTCACTGGCGGAAATGCCCGTCACCCTCGACACCCCGCTCGGACCTGAGCCCCAACCGGAGGCAGACCATGTCTACTGGCCCAACTAGAGCCCTCCTCTGCGGACTTCTTGCCTGCGCTATGGCCGTCATTGGCGGCCCGGCGGCGGCCAATGAGCGCCCGAACTTCCTGATCGTCATCATTGACGATATCGGCTTCACCGATCTCGGCGCCTATGGCAGCGAGATGAACACCCCGAACTTCGATGCCGAGGCCGAACGCGGGGCGATGTTCACACGCTTCCATGTTGCGCCGACCTGCGTGCCAAGCCGCGCGATGCTGATGACGGGTGTGGACAGCCATCTGACCGGTCTGCCGACGCTGGAGCACCTAATGCTCCCCGAACATCTTGGACAGCCCGGTCATGAAGGCGAGTTGAACAGCCGCGTCGCGACCCTTGCCCAGCACCTGCAAAGCGCGGGCTATGCGAGCTTCATCACCGGCAAATGGCATCTGGGGCGGTCACCCACCAGCTTGCCGGCCGCACGCGGGTTTGACCGCAGCTTCATCCTGGACTCCTCCGGCGCCGACAACTGGAGCCACCGCACCTATCTGCCGCACTACACGCGCGCGGAATGGTGGGACGGTTTTAAGTATGTCGAGGAACTGCCCGAGGATTTCTATTCTGCCGCTTTCATTGTCGACCGGATGATTTCCTATCTGGAAGAGTCTGATCCCGAGCAGCCCTTCCTCTCGGTGGTGTCATTTCAGGCCAACCACATCCCTGTTCAGGCCCCTCGCGAGTTCGTCGAGCGTTATGACGGGGTCTATGATGCGGGCTGGGAAGCGCTGGCACGCGAACGCCATGCCGCCGCCATAGCGCGCGGCCTGGTGCCGGAGGGAACGCCCCTGCCCACCATGCCTGACGGCCTGCGCGCATGGTCGGACCTGTCACCGCGCGAGCAGCGCATGAGCGCGATGAGCCGTCAGGTGGCCGCAGGGATGCTGGAAGCAGCAGACCATCATTACGGGCGGCTCGTCGCCTGGCTGCGCGAGACAGGGCGCTATGAGAATACCGTCATCGTCATTGTTTCTGACAATGGCCCGGAGTTCAACGCGCCGGGCGAGCATGCTTCCTTCCATCTCTGGCTGGCCCTGCAGGGCTATTCGCGTGACATTGACCGCCTCGGCGAGCGCGGCACCTATGCGTGGATCGGGCCGGAATGGGCCAGCGCCTCCTCCTCGCCCCTGTCGCTGTTCAAGTTCCATGCGGGCGAGGGCGGCACACGCGTTCCGATGATCATGGCAGGGCCCGGCATTGCACCACGCGAGCCGGTCAGTGCCTTTGTGAATGCCACCGACATCACCCCCACCCTGATCGATCTGGCGGGCGCCGAGCCGCTCTCCGGTTTCGAGCCATTCACCGGGCGCAGCATCGCGCCGCTGCTGAGCGGCGAGGCTGACTACGTGTACGGGCCGCAGGACGCTGTCGGCATGGAGATGTCCGGCCAGTCGGCGCTCTACCGGGGTGACTTCAAACTGACGCGCAACATGCCGCCCCATGGTGACGGTCGCTGGCGACTGTTCGATGTGGTCAACGATCCCGGTGAAACCCGCGACCTGTCGCAGGAACGCGCCGACCTGATGGCAGAGCTGATGGCCGAATATCGTGCTTATGAAGCCCGTGTCGGTGTGCTGCCAGTGCCCGACAGCTATGATGGTGGCGGACGGCTCGCGAGAATGGGCTGGGCCGGGTTCTTCCGTGATTACGGGGCGTGGATGGTGCTTGGCGGGCTCGTCCTGCTGGCAGCGCTCGCCGGGCTGGTGGCAGTGATTGCAAGGCTCATGCGGCGGGCCTGAAGCTCAGGTTCAGGCTTCCGCCTCGCCTTCCAGCATGCGGCGCGGGCGCACTTCGCTCAGCGGCGCTGACGCAGTAACGCACAGCGAGGCAATGTCGGCTCCGCGATCCTGACGCACTACGCAGTCTGTCACACGCACTCCCACAAAGCCTGCATCGCGCAGCAGGCCCTCAACGTATTCACGTGAATGGGCAAAGCGCCGGCTTTCCTGCAAGGTCACGGGCGCGTCGCCTGCCTCCACCGTGAAAGCCAGAAGGCCACCGGCTTCCAGCGAGGCCGCGCACCAGCCCACCACCTGCTCCAGCGCCCCGATATAGGCAAACACGTCTGCCGCCACGATGAGATCAAAGCGCTCATCGCCGATCTCCATCCGGGCGCAGTCGCGCTTTTCAAGCGCATCATAAATCGCCTTGGAGGCCGCCTCCGCCAACATGCCCGCGGAAATGTCATAACCGCCAAGCCAGTCCACGCGGTCGCGCAACACCTCGCCCATCAGGCCGGTGCCGCATCCCAGATCGAGCGCGCGCCGGGCGCGGGTGAACCCCGCACGCTCCAGCTCGGCGAGGATCAGGGAGGGGCCGCGATAATCCAGCTTGCCAACCAGCGAAGCTTCAAACTGCGGCGCATACTGGTCGAACAACAGCTCGACAAAGGCAGGCGGCATGGAATCGGCCACCGGCACACGGCGCAGCAGGTCGCGTTTCAGGCGCGCGCCGAACCGGTCTGCAGGCTCCAGCACGGTGACCTTGTCATAGGCTGCCAGTGCCTCTGAGGGCTTTCCAGCCTGCTCGTAATACTCGCCGAGCCGATACCAGCCCGCCGCCCAGCCAGGCACCCGCTCCAGCGCGCCGGACATAACCTCGACAGCCGCATCGAACTCGCCGCGTGCGGCCAGTCCTTCAGCATAATCTGCCCGGCGGTCGGCCACCGGATCGCACGCAGACA
>CAZCEG010000292.1:0-3453 GCA_964497275.1 uncultured Oceanicaulis sp. | reverse complement strand
GATGGTTTCCAGCCCGGCTGCGATGGCTTTTGCGTCTTCACTTGAAATAATGCCGCAAGCGGACAACATCGCCGCATGGGCCAGACTCCCGTCAATGTCCTGCTCGGCGAGACGCTTGTCGACATCAATCGAGGCGTTGATGGCCTGCAGGATGGCGGAGGGGCCGCCAGAGAAGCGCCCGCCCCACATGTCAGTGCCCGAGCCCGGGCGTTTGGCGGAAGGGTCTGAAGCGGTCATGGGCAAGGCCTTGAAAGGAAAGAAACGGTGGAGCGGATGACAGGCTGGCTGAAAGCAAACGGGTTGAAGACGGGCATTGTTGCGGCGGTGATCGTCGGCGGTCTGGCGATGCTATACGTCATTTTCTCCTCCCTTGTCAGTTCCACTCCCGGTCCGCTCGACAGCTATGCGCGCGGTGCCATGAGCGGATTTGTGACGTTGGACGAGCCTCCGGCCCAGCCTCTGGGGCGTATCGTCACGCGCGAGGGCGAGGAGATCACGCTGGCCGACCGGCGTGGCAAAATCATTCTGGTGAATTTCTGGGCGACCTGGTGCGCGCCCTGCATCGTTGAAATGCCGGAGCTGGATGAGCTGCAGGCGCGCCTTGGCTCGGACGATTTCGAGGTGATGGCGATCTCGATGGACCGCTCGATGGCTGAGGCGGAAGCCTTCTACGCCAATACCGGCCTCCGGCACCTTGCGCTCTATCATGATCCGGCGCTGCGCATGGCGATGAGTGCAGGCTCTCGCGGCCTGCCCACCACCATACTCTACGACCGTCAGGGCGCAGAGATCGGCCGGTTGTCAGGGGAAGCTGCCTGGGCCAGCGAGGAGGCTGTGGCGCTCATCCAGGCCGCGCTGGAGCGGTATTAGGGGGCGCAAATGCCCGGTTTCTTCCCCCGTTCACGGGGGGAGTGGCTCGACGAGCCGAGGGGGGGATAATCGAAACAAGCCCCCCTCCGTCAGCTTCGCTGAGACCTCCCCCGTGAACGGGGGAGGATAACGGCCATGACAGCCAGACAGCCCCTACTTGTCCCGCTTGGCCTGTGCCTTCTTGATCTGCTGGCTGACCCGGCCCACTTCGCGCGGATCAGTGATCTGCTCATTCTTCTTGTTCGGTACCGATTTCATGCCCTTGTCCGCTGTCTTGCTGGACGGGCGCTTGGGCGCCGCTGCGGCCGCTTTCAGCTCCATCGCACGCTTCATGCCGGACGCTGTCGCATTGCGGGCGGATAGCTCGCGGCGGCGGGTCTGCTCGGCATTGAGGCGTTTCAGGGCAGCGGCGAGGACCGCCATTTTCTGCTTCGTCCCGGCATTGTCGCCGGCTGCCCTGGCGCCTTGCGGTTTCGCCTTGCCGCGCATTTCGCGGCGCTGGCGCTGACCGATCTCGCGGGCGCGGTCGCGGCGCTCACGGATGAGCTTGATGGTGTCGGCGAGCGCCTTGTCCTCGAGGCTGGCAATCTCGGGGTGGTGGGACTTTTCAACCAGCCCTGCCTCATCCTTGTCGAGGAAACGGGCTTCGTCTTTGCGGCTCATGGCCATGGGCACTCTCCTTCAATCTGGTGTTGCGGCCATAATCGGCTGAAAGGGCGGGCTCTGCCAAGCTAATCACCGGCAATTGCCGGACATTTTTCAGCATGTCTGTCCAATCGGTAAGTTGCGCACGGACAAAATCGGCGGTGTGCTGACGTCAGCACACCATTACCCGGGGGACATCACCATGCGTCAGCTTGCTTGCAGTATCGCCCTTAGCCTTGCCTTTGCCCTGCCCGCCCATGCACAGGAAACGCCCGGAGCGGCGCTGGACGCGCTCTACGACGTCATTTCAGGCCCGGTGGGCGAGGCGCGCGACTGGGAGCGTTTCCGCTCACTCTTCCTGCCCGGGGCGCAGATGAGTGTCGTCGTGACCGATGCCGAGGGTAATGAGCGCGTCGTGGTGCTCAGCCTTGAGGACTATGTCGAGCGCAATGGCCCCCGGCTGACCGAGATCGGCTTCACCGAGACCGAGACGCGGCGCGAAACCTTCCTCTATGGCGGCATGGCGACGATTCTGTCGGCCTATGAGGCGATCCGTGCCGATACGGGCGAAACCATTGCCGTGGGCGTCAACAGCCTCACCATCCTGAATGACGGCGGCACCTGGAAAATTGCCTCCATCGCCTGGCGCGCCGCTGATGAGGCATGGCCAGTAGAGCGGGCGTTTGAGCGGGCGGAGTAGGCAGACTGCGCCGACACCATCATGATCACCGGGGAAGCTGGCTGCGCCACCCGGCGATTTCCGCTGCATAGACCTGCGCAACCCAGTCTGGCGGGTTGTCTCTGACCCTCACAAGCAGCCCCCTGTTGAATGTGAGGATGAGCTTGGGACTCCGTCCGGCAATCGAGTTGTCATAAACAAGACCGGTGTCGGCCAGCAGAACTGCCTGCCGGACGAGTGGTGCCGAGCGGTGATACCGCTCGCGGATCTTGGCTTCTGGAACGCTGTGTCCGCCCGCTTCGACCCGATAGGCCACGCGCGCAACAGACAGGGTTGGGTCGGCTACCCCCACATGCATCACCCAGACGGAGTATCCGCGATTGCGCGCCTCCTTCACCATATCCAGCTTGGAGGGATGTGAAAACACCGTCTCGGTAACGAAGTCAGCGCCTTTTGAGAGCAGCTCGGCGCGTCGTTCTGCTGCCATGCGCGCAGCCTCATAGGCAGCGTGTGGACTGCTATCTGTCAGTTCGTCGCGCTGGATGATATCGGCGTTCACGAACGGACCAGCAAATACGGGGGCAATTCGCGTCTGATAAAGGGTCGATTTACCTGCACCGTTGGGGCCGGCGAGCACGATAAGCGTCGGGCTCATTCGGCAGGCTGACCGTCCGTGCGAACAATCTTTCCTGACGGATCAATCCCGACAGCGCCGCCTCGTTGCCGCATCTGCTCGAAGAATGCGTTCTCATCCGGTCCCGGCTCGGACATTTTCGTCAGGAAATGCTCTGACCAGACGGCCTTCTCTTCGAGGGTGAGCGTCGAGGTGCCGATTTCACCGGAGAGCACGCGTGTGAGCTTTACATGATCCAGCTTGCCTGATCGCTCGATGGCGCGGCCAATGCGTGCCCAATGTGTGATCTGACCAGCAAGCGACCGGCTTTGAAGTTCCGATTCCGCGCGGGCGTCTTCAACGAGCATTTCGTCAGCGAGTTTTACAGACTTGGCCATAGGGCGCCTCCTGCCGCTAAAGGTGGCGTTTTGCTACCTTCACGTCAAGGCGCATCGAATGGATGGCCGTGCGTTTCTCGCGCACCAACCTGCGGCAATGAAAAAACCCCGGAGCGGGCGGCTCCGGGGTTTCTTTGCTATAACGGGAGTAGAGCCTAGTAGCCGATCTTGCCCAGCTCGGCTTCAAACTCCGGCACCGCCTTGAACAGGTCGGCGACGAGGCCGTAATCGGCTACCGAGAAGATCGG
>CAZCEG010000291.1:0-3455 GCA_964497275.1 uncultured Oceanicaulis sp. | reverse complement strand
GAGCCATTGAGGACGTAGCGGTCGCCCTTCTTTTCGGCTTTCAGGCGCATGGAGACGACGTCGGACCCTGCGCCCGGCTCGCTCATGGCCAGCGCGCCGACATGCTCGCCGGAAACGAGCCCCGGCAGGTATTTCTGACGCTGCGCGTCATTGCCGTTGAGCTTGATCTGGTTGACGCACAAATTGGAGTGCGCGCCATAGGAGAGGCCCACAGACGCCGAGGCGCGGGAGATTTCCTCCATCGCGATCACGTGTTCGAGATAGCCGAGCCCTGCTCCGCCATATTCCTCGCCCACGGTGATGCCCAGAAGGCCGAGCTCGCCCATCGGCTTCCACAGATGATGCGGGAACTCGTCCTTCGCATCGATCTCGGCGCTAAGCGGCGCGATATTGTCTGAGGCAAAGCTGCGCACGGTGTCGCGCAGCATCTCTGCGGTCTCCCCCAGGGGGAATTCCAGCGTCGGGTATTGGTTTGCTATCATGAACGGCGAGATACCACGCCGGGCCTATGGGTCAAGCGCGGCGCGCGTCAGTCCGCATCATCCATGTCGGGATCGCGGGCCGCATCGCTGTCCTTGCCACGGCGTGAAATCAGCATCCAGCCCGAAGCAATCATCAGCACCAGGCCCATGGCAGCCGCGACGGGTCCGAACCAGCCAAACTCGGCGGCGGGCCCGTTCGCGTCCTGCATGAGTATATCCCATATCCCGACGCCAGTAAGCACGGCGCCGGCCACGAGATTGGCGATGAACACCAGCGAACCATCGCCGGGCGCGCGTTTGTCGCGTGGGCGCGCGGCGATCATGGGCGGGGAAGGCTCGGCAGCTTCCGGCGATGTCCCGGTCAGCACGCCGGGGTGAATATCATCGGCCTCAACGGCATCGTCCTCGCCCTCTTCGATATCATCGGGGCGGACAGGCGAGTTAACTTCACCGGAAAACCCCGGAGCGGGCGCGGGGCTTTCAGCCCGCAGGGAAGCCGCAATGACAGGCTTGGCGGGCGTGTCGCTCTGCGGCCTCTCCATGGCGATGCTGTCATAGACCGGCACAGGCCCAGCCGTGACGGGAACTGCAGCGGCGGGCGCAGGCGCAGGCTCGCGTAACGCAGAAGCCCGCACCGGCGTCAGGAAGCTGAAGCCGAGGCGGGTATCAGCCGACACCCGCAAGGGCGGCTCGGCTACCGGCTCTGGCGCGGGTTCGGGTTGAGGTTCGGCGACCGGGTTTTCGTCGGTCTGCCGGGCGGCCTCTACCGGTTCGATCTCGCCGGTCACATCCTCTTCGCGTGTCACTTCCACCGCGAGCGTCATCGACATCTGCGCAGCCATGCGCGCCATCACGGTGCGCGTGGCATCGGCAGTGGGCTCGGCAGGCGCATCGGCAGCCGGCTCAACAGGCTCGGGCGTCACGTCCGCCTCGATTTCCGGCTCAGGCTCGGGCGCGGCCTCGGTCTCTACGGGCGCCTCTGCGACAGGTTCAGCGGGGTTGTCTTCCACCATGCCAGACGGTTCAGGCGGATCAACGAACTCCAGCTCCAGATCGACGAGCGGACCAAGCCGGGGCGCAGCCTCCTGCGTGGCCGGCTCGGCTTGCGGCTCGGGCGCGGTTTCGGGCGCAGGCGCGGCCTCCACGGGGGCAGGCGCGGCGGCGGGTTCGCCCTTTTTAAGCCCTTCAAGATAAAGCGCTTTCTCGGCAGCCCGGCGGCGCACAAGACGCTCGGAGACGACCAGACGGCCCTGCTCCTCCGCGCGCACCCAGGTTTCCAGCGCCGCTGCGGCTTCCAGATGACGGCCATCCCGGGCAAGACGGGCCACGTCCGACACCTTGAAGGCGCCCGGACCAATCGAGCACGCAAAAGACACCAGCGCATCACGCATCGGCCCGGAGACCGAGGCGCCGACAGCGGTATCAATCGCGGTCTCGGCCTGCATCACATCGTAGAGCAGGAGAAGTTCGGCATCTTCACGGCTGATTGTCTGGCCCTGACGCGCTGCTGCCGTGTGGCCAAAGCCCACAGCCCAGCGGCGGCCACGGGGCGCGGCTTCGCCAAGGAAGGCCTCGTGGGCCTTGATGAGTTCGCGCGCGGCGCGGCTGGATTTCAAGCGCGGCTTCATGGTGTCCCATTCCGAAACGCCCGGCAGGGGCTTGCCAACCACCTTTGCAAGTTGGTTGCCGCGCCGTTACCGGCAGCTACCGGCCGGGCGCGAGTATGTCGACACTGTCCAGCGCGGTGAACGGGGCGAAGAAGCCGCCTCCCACACCGCCGCCAATAACGTAGATATTGCCGTTGACCATCGCTGCAGCGGCCTCGGTGCGAGGGCTCGGCAAGGGTGCCAGGCGTTGCCAGCTGCGTGCGCCGCCCTCAATGGCAAAGACCGTATCGTGCGTGGTGCGCAGATCCTCGCCCCGCCCGCCAAAGGCGAGAATACGCGATCCGTCAAAGACCAGAGCGTGACCGGCTCTGGGTTCCGGCAGGGCAGCGCCCGTCCGCCAGCGGTCTTCAGCGATATTGTAGATATTGACCTCGGTCACCGCACGGCGATTGACGATGCCCCCGGTGACCCAGATCTCGCCGTTCGCGAGTGTGACGCCCGCATCGCGGCGGCGGACGCTTTCAGGGGCTTCCAGCGTGATCCACTCGCGGGTTTCCAGATCGAAGACGAAAATGCCGCCCGGCTCGGCGTCTCCGCCAACGGCCATCAGGCGAGTGCCATCGCTGACCAGCGCAAAGGCTGCGCGCGGTGCCGGCATGGGCGGCTCGCTCTGCCAGACATCGCTTTCCGGATCATAGGACCACATGGCCGCAATCGGCTCACGGCCCGATTCGGCGCTATAGCCGCCTGCAACCCAGATACGGCCATCTGCGGCGGCAATTCCAAACCGCTCCAACCCATCAGACAGGGGCGAGAGAGCGAGCCAGCGATTGAGCGCAGGGTCCAGCACGTCGAAATTATCGCGTGGATTGACGCGGCCTGCCCCGCCAGCGGCATAGATCTTTCCATCCAGCACCACGGCACCAAGCCCGGCGCGCGCACTTTCCAGCTGCGGCCCCGGCTGCCAGCCCGGACGCAGAACGAGGGTTGAACTGGCGACGGCCGGCACCTCTTCCGCGCCGGGCGGCACGTCCTGCGCTATTGCCGGTGCACATGCGAGTGCCGCGCCGATAGCGAGAACCCGTTGGAAATGCGATTTGCGTGGCAGCACGGTCTACCTCGTCTCCTGCTGGGATTGAGGGCGGAGCTTTCCGCTCCACAGCGGCAGGAATATGGCAGGCAGCCTACCCTGCCCAGTAGCAGGACGCGACCGGTATCACGCGAATCGCACTGCGAAAACCGGGCAAAAAAACACCCGGCGCGGCATCAGCCGGACCGGGTGGTTTTTTCATCATCCCCGAGAGGGGGAGAATGGTGCGGTCGAGAAGACTCGAACTTCCACGGGTTGCCCCACAGCGACCTCAAC
>CAZCEG010000290.1:0-3458 GCA_964497275.1 uncultured Oceanicaulis sp. | reverse complement strand
CCGGAAGCGCGTCCCGCCCTGTCCCTCACCCTTTCTCTGGGCATCACGTTTCCGTTCAATCTGGTGGCGGGCATTCCGCTCTATTTCTGGCTCGCCCGGCTTGTTACCGGCACTGGAGGCTAGACCGATGCAGACCAGCCTTAAAAAGCGTCTTGAGATCATTATCGAGATGCCCGCCGTGCCGCGCCTTGAGGCCGTGCTGGAAAAAGCCGGCGTTCGAGGCTGGACGGTGCTGCCTGCCAAGTCCGGACGCGGGCGTAATGGCAGCTGGTCGCGCGAGGGCCAGATCACAGACGCCGGGCGCATGATGATGGTGCTGGCCGTGATCGATCCTGCCGTGCTCGATACCGTGCTGGAGCGCGTCTACGCCCTGCTGGAGCGTCAGATCGGCATCGTCATGGTGTCGGATGTGCAGGTGGTGCGCGCCGAGCGCTTCTGACATAGCCGCGCTTGCCGCGCGCCCAATCGAAGGCTAGACCGCCCGCATGATACCCATCCGCCTGCATGAGGGCTTTGCCCGCTTCCGCGCCGAGCGCTTCGAACGCAAGCAGCGTCTCTGGCAATCGCTCGCCAAGGGGCAGAGCCCCGAAACGCTCGTCATTGGCTGCGCTGACAGCCGCGTCGATCCGGCCGCCATTTTCGATGCGGGGCCGGGTGAGCTCTTCATTATCCGCAATGTCGCCAATCTGGTGCCGCCCTATGAGCCGGACTCCGCCCATCATGGCGTCTCCGCTGCGCTGGAATATGCGGTGAAGGTGCTGAAAGTTAAAAACATCGTGGTGCTCGGCCACCGCCAGTGCGGCGGTGTGGCAGCGGCCGCGACCGGCGCGGCAGAGGACACCCAGTTCGTGCGCAAATGGCTCGACCCGCTGATCCCGGTGCATGCCGAGGCCTGCCGGGAGCTTGGCGAGGACGCGCCTGTCGATGATCTGTGTGACGACATGGAGCTGCGCTCCATCCGCCGCTCGCGCGAACGCCTGATGTCCTTTCCCTTCATCGCCGAAGCGGTGCAGGGCGGCCATCTCGCCCTTCATGGCGCACGCTTCGGCATTGCAGATGGCGAGCTTGAATGGCTCAATCCCGATGGCCAGTTTGAGCCTGTGGCGCCCGCCCTTGCCCCCCTTTCTGACCGCGCCTGACGCGCAAAGGAGCCTTTAGCGATGAAACTTGCCAGCCTGAAGAATGGCCGCCGCGATGGCCGTCTGGTCGTGGTATCGAAGGATCTCGCCTGGTGCGCCGACGCGACGCACATCGCGCCCACCTTGCAGGCTGCGCTCGACAATTGGGACGTGATCGCCCCGAAGCTGGAAACCCTGTCGGACGAGCTGCATCGCGAGACCATTCCGCGCGAGCGCTTCCACGAGCATGAGGCGCTGTCGCCTCTGCCGCGCGCCTATCAGTGGGCCGATGGCTCGGCCTATGTGAACCACGTGGAACTGGTGCGCAAAGCACGCGGCGCGGAAATGCCCGACAGCTTCTGGACCGACCCGCTGATGTATCAGGGCGGCTCTGACGCCTTCCTTGCTCCGCGTGATCCGATCCCGCTCGGCAATGATGCCTGGGGTCTCGATTTTGAAGCCGAAGTCGCCGTCATCACTGGCGATGCGCCGATGGGCTGCACGGCGGATGAGGCGGCCAAAGCCATCCGCCTCGTGATGATCTGCAATGATGTGTCCTTGCGCGGCCTCATCCCCGGCGAGCTGGCAAAAGGGTTCGGCTTCTTCCAGTCCAAGCCGCCCACCGCCTTCTCACCCGTCGCCGTGACCCCCGATGAGCTGGGCGCAGCATGGGACGGCGCGCGCCTCCATCTGCCGCTGCGCTCGCAGTATAATGGCAATCTATTTGGCGAGCCGGACGCCGGTGTCGACATGACGTTCGGCTTTCCAGAGCTGATCGCCCACCTTGCCAAGACGCGGCCCGTCACGGCGGGGACCATAGTGGGTTCCGGCACGGTGTCGAACAAGCTCGAAGGTGGACCCGGCAAGCCGGTCAGCGAGGGCGGCAAGGGCTATTCCTGCATCGCGGAAATCCGCATGATCGAGACGATCAATGACGGCAAGCCGAAGACGCCCTTCATGAAGCCCGGCGACACGGTGCGTATCGACATGCGCGATAAATCCGGCAAGTCGATCTTCGGCGCGATCGAGCAGGAAGTGGTGCGCTACGCGCGTTAGCACCCCGCCTTATTCCTGCCCTGCCTGACCTCAGCTTTGGTCACATTCACCCGTCAGATTGCCGGGCATGAATGAGCTGGCGGGGATGATTTTCGACGATCCGGTGTTGGCGGCGCTGCGCGGAGCGTATGCGTTCAACATGCTCGTGTTCGGCGTGCTGCTGCTCGCGCTCTGGCGGCCGCTGGAGGGCGGTGAGACGCTGCGCCGCTCCCTCGCCATCAGCTATGGCGGCTATCGCGGGCTGGCGCGCAGCATGTGGCTCGCCATCTTCATGCTGTCGGCTGCCGGGCTGGTACTGCCCTTTGCGATGATCCCGGTTCTCGTCCTGCAGGTGATCTGCAAGGCAGCATTCCTGTGGGGCACCGAGTTCAACGCCGTGCGGCGCGGGGACGGCATCCAGTCCCACCCGCTCCTGATCACCCTCTTCGGATTTATCGTGCTGGTCTGGCCGGTCGTGCTGGCGATGGTGTGGATGGGCGAGGGTCTGTCCTCATAAAGGGTTTGAGGCGCGGTATGCGGCCAGATTGTCCGGTTCAAGGAGCGAAACCACAGGAAGGGCCATACCCTTTCAAGGGTTCGCGACGCTGAAGCGGGTGATCTGGCCCATATCCTTCGGACGCGGCGGATTTTGCGCCTGACGGCGTCGAGCCGCCCTTGTGGAGGAATGCTCCACGGCGGTCGTCTCTCCTTATCAGACATAAAATCCGCTTCGCGCCGCGCCCGAAACCTTTATGAGGACAGACCCTAGTTCGCCCGGCCCTTCACGGTATCGCGCATCGCATAGCGCTCGCCATCAAACCCCGCAAAAAGCTGGGCCGCCTCGGGATGGCCCACCGGCCCGTTATGCGCGTCGGGCAGAAGGTTCTGCTCTGACACATAGGCCGTGTAGTAGTTCTGCTCGTTCTCGGCGAGCACGTGATAGAAAGGTTGGTCCTTGTGCGGACGGATGCGCTCCGGGATGGCCAGCCACCATTCCTCGGTATTGGCAAACTCCGGGTCGACATCGAACACCACGCCCCTGAAGGGGAAGTGCCGATGACGCACCACATCGCCGATGGCAAAGCGCGCTTCACGCACAGTGGGCATCCTCGTCTGATATCCGTCCATATAAATCAGCCATTTAAGGCGGCGTTGCCACAAGGCAAGGCGCATGTGCGTCAGCCAGTTGCACTCCGCGGCGCTAAACGTCTGTCATCATTTCACGATCGTGTTATCATTGTCTTCAACACCCAGACCAGACCGGTCAGCCGGGCATCAGGCTGCGCGCTTCTAACTCGTGCTGCG
>CAZCEG010000289.1:3085-3481 GCA_964497275.1 uncultured Oceanicaulis sp. | reverse complement strand
GGCTTCCACCCGCCAGCTGCCGCCATGGGCGGCAAAATCGGGGGTGAAGCTGGAGCGGTAGATCGCCGCCAGCGTATCGACCGCCCCGGCATAAAGCCGGCCCTCATGTGCGCCCGCAGGGATCGCCCGGGCGAAGAGATCATCGCCCAGATGCTCGATGATGAGGAAGCCGCGCGCCATGTCGGCAGCAAAGATGCGCGGAGCGGAAAATCCACGCGCATGCAGCGCATCGCCAATCCCGGCAAAGGCCGCGACATTGTTTCCGGCAAGGCGGGCAAGCGCGTTATAGCCCAGCTTCGCGCGTTCTTCCGGGCTGGCACCGGGCGGACACACCGGCGCTTCGCTGGCCGCGGGTGCATCCATCAGGATGGCAATGTCGGTGCCCCGCTTCAGGCC
>CAZCEG010000289.1:0-3075 GCA_964497275.1 uncultured Oceanicaulis sp. | reverse complement strand
GCCAAAATAGCGCCGTGTGGAGGCATCGCCCGGGAAGGGCGTGATGCTGGCCTCGCCCCAGCCGGAGGCGGCGAGAAACGCGCGGCGTTCCGCCTCGCGGGCACTGTCAGACTGCGATGCGCTCAAGGCGCGCCTCCCATCCCCCGTGCGCGGTCACCCGCGCCATCCGGGCTCCTTCCTGCCCGCTCAGCCCTTCAAAATCCAGAGTGATCTCCAGCCGGTCGGGCGTCAGGCGGGGATCGAAAAGCTGCGGCCATTCGATGAGCACCGCCCCGTCCTCCACCGCCTCTTCAAGGCCGAGCTCAATGAGCTCTGACGCGTCCTCCACGCGATAAAGATCGCCATGCAGCACCGGGAAACCGGCCAGTGCCTCATAGGACTGGACGAGCGTGTAGGTGGGGCTTGGCACCTCCTCCACGCCGCAGAGGCTGGCGATGATGGCGCGCGCGAGCGTCGTTTTGCCCGCGCCCAGCGTACCGGTCAGCAATAGCGCATCGCCGGGCCGGATGAGGCCGGCCAGAGCCGCGCCCAGGCGCTCGCTCGCGGCCATGTCGGGAAGCAGAATCGTTCGTGTGCTCATGTCCGGGACAGTAAGGCGCGATTGGTGTTTGTGGAGCAAGGGGTGCTTTTCCCTCGTCCTTCGAGACGTTCGCTTCGCTCACCCTCAGGATGAGGGGAAAAGCACACCAAAGCCCTCATCCTGAGGAGCTTTCGTAAGAAAGCGTCTCGAAGGACGAGGGCTGACGCCTGCAGACCCTGCCAAGACAGTGCATAAGGCAAGCCACCTTGTCAGCGCGCGCCAAAGCGGGGAGAAAAGCAGACATGAAAGCCAATTCGCGAACCGTCATTATCGGGGCCGGGCAGGCCGGGCTCGCTTGCGCTGCCGAGCTGCGCCGCCGCAAGCATGAAGGCCCGGTGACGCTTGTCGGCGCGGAAGCCGCCCTGCCCTATCAGCGCCCGCCATTGTCGAAGGCCTATCTCTCCGGGGAGATGCCTGCCGACAGGCTCTGGCTGAAGCCTGAAGCCTTCTACGCTGCCGCTGACATTAATTGCCGTACCGGCACCCGCGCGGCGGCGATCGACCGCGATGCGCGCCAGCTGGTGCTGGAGGGCGGGGAGCGGCTGGACTTTGACCATTGCGTGATCGCGACCGGGGGCGAGGCACGCCGTCCGCCCATTCCCGGGGTTAACCTGCCGGGCGTGCACGTGCTGCGCACGCTTTCCGAGGCAGACGGGCTCTCTGCAGCGCTGAAATCTGCCGGCAGGATCGTGATTATCGGGGCAGGCTATATCGGGCTCGAAGTGGCCGCCAGCGTACGCAAGCGCGGCCATGATGTGGTGGTGCTGGAAGCCGCCGACAGGCCCATGGCGCGCACGGCCAGCCCGCTGATCGGCGGCTGGTTCGGGGCGCTGCATCGCGGCTATGGCGTTGATTTGCGGGTGTCCGAACCCGTTGCCGCCATTATCGAGCGCGAGGGCAGGGCCGCAGGCGTGAAGCTGGCCGATGGTGAGGAGATCGAAGCCGATCTGGTGCTGGTGGCTGCAGGTCTCGTACTCAATACCGGCCTTGCTGAAGCCGCGGGCCTTTCCTGCGAGGATGGTATCCTGACCGACACCTCCACGCGTACGTCAGACCCTTCGATCCTTGCGGCAGGCGATGTGGCGCGCTTCCATTCAGGCCTCTATGGCCGCTCCATCCGGCTGGAATCAGTGCAGAACGCCATCGAGCAGGGCAAGGCCGCTGCGGCCACGATCTGCGGCGATACCGTCCATTACGATCCCGTGCCGTGGTTCTGGTCAGACCAGTTCGAGATCAAGCTGCAGATTGCAGGCCTGATCGAGGGCGCAGACGAGATCGTGCGCCGGGGCGATCCGGAAATGGGCAGGTTTGCCGTCTTCCACCTGAAAGAAGGGCGCATCATCGCCTGTGAGGCGGTGAACGCTGCGCCCGAATACATGGCTGCTCAGAAGCTGATCGCGGCGCGGCGCGAGGTCGATGCGCAGGCCTTGCGCAATCTCGATGTGGCGATGCGCGATCTTCTGTCCTAGATACAGCGCGACCGCTTCCCTTACTGACCTCTCAAGGACTGACATGACGAAGATCACATTCATCGAGCACGATGGCACCGAGCACACGGTGGAGGCCGTGGACGGCCTCAGCGTGATGGAAAACGCCATCCGCAACATGGTGCCGGGCATTGATGCCGATTGCGGCGGCGCGTGCGCCTGTGCCACCTGCCATGTCTATGTCGATGAAGCCTTTGAGGACAAGGCGGGCGAGCGCTCGTCCATGGAACAGTCCATGCTGGATTTCGCTTCCGACGTGAAGGCGAACTCGCGTCTCTCCTGCCAGATCAAGGTCAGCTCAGAACTCGATGGCCTCGTCGTGCGCCTGCCGGTGCAGCAGGGCTGACTCTCCCTCGCGCTTCGAGACGGCCTTTCAGGCCTCCTCAGCATGAGGGAGTTTCCGTAGCCCTCATCCTTGCGGACGCAGTGGCGCTCGAAGGACGAGGGCCATCGACCAGCATCGCGGTCTAAACCCGCGTCACCTCGCGACGGACGATGGCCTGAACGAGGGCTGCCGGGGCGAGCTTAATCAGCACATAGGCGGCGCGCATCCTAGCGCCTGACACCACGAAACGCTTCTTGCCATCCAGCCCGCGCATGATGTCGCGCGCCACCTCGTCCGCCGTGGTGGCGGTAAAGCTTTCAAACGTGCGAAGCCCCTCCATGCCCGCCACGCCCTTGAAAGGCGTGTCCTTTACCGCAGCCGGGCAGACCGTCATCACGCGCACGGTCGAGCCCTGCTCTTTCAGCTCCGCATCAAGGGCAAGCGAGTAGTGGCGCACGAAGGCCTTGGTGGCGGCATAGCCTGCCATGAAGGGCACGGGCTGGAAGGCGGAGTTCGAGGCGATATTGACGATTGTTCCGCCCGCCTTTGCCATCAGGGGCAGGAAGGTGCGCGTCATCGCGTGAAGGGCGGAGATGTTGAGCGCGAACATGGCCGCTTCGCGCTCCGGCACGATGTCTGTCACCGCGCCATAGACGCCAATCCCGGCATTATTGACCAGAATG
>CAZCEG010000288.1:2023-3481 GCA_964497275.1 uncultured Oceanicaulis sp. | reverse complement strand
CGAAACGCCGGTCCGCCAATCAGCAAGTTGGCCGGGCGAGAGCCGGGGGAGGGCAGATATGGGCTGGTTTCGCTATCCGGTAGGTCTCGTGGCCGCGACCGTGTTCATGGCGGTGCTGGGGGTGATCGTGCAGACCCAGTTCGTGCTTGGCGCGCTGACCGGAGTGGGCGCCGAGATCAGCTTCGCCGACCGGCTGGCCATGACGCGCGATGATCTCGTCGGGCTGGGCGTGCTCTATGCCATTTTCATCCTGATCGGCTTTCTGGTCGCCTTCTCGGCCTCGGCGCTGGTGCTGCGTTTCGTGAAGCTGCCGCGCGCGGCTGTGTATGCGGTTGCAGGCGCGGTGTGCATGTTCGTCATGCTGGCGCTCATGCGCGAAGTGTTTTTCGGGGTTCCGGTCATTGCCGGAGCGCGTTCCCTGACAGGTGAACTCGCACAAGCGGCCAGCGGTGCCGCAGCGGGCCTGGTATATGCCTTCCTGACCCGGAAACGGGCGTGAATGCTGCACTGCATGCTGCAAAGTGTGACGGGAATGCCTCACTTGGCTGACAGGCCGATAAAGACCCGATGACAAGTGCGATAAATCAAGCGTAGTGTTGAAGTTGGAGCCATGCGGGCGAACGAACCTGCAGGTACACACCATCCAAGAGGGGGAGGAACCCGATGAAACGTTTTTCTAAAGCCGCAGTGCTGGGCGCCACTGCACTTGCAGCAGGCCTTGTCGGCGCTGCAGCACAGGCCCAGGTCGAAATCATCACCGTTACCGCACAGAAGCGCGAGCAGACCCTGCTCGAAGCGCCTGTCGCCGTGACCGCCGTCACCGGCGAGACCATCGCTGAAGCCCAGATCCGCGACGCGGCTGACCTGCAGACGCTGGTGCCGTCCCTGTCGGTGGGCGAGTTTGCCGCTTCGACCAACCAGAGCTTCAATATCCGCTCGCTGGGTTCCAGCTCGTTCAACCCGGGCGTCGAGCCGTCTGTCGGCGTGTTCATCGACGGCGTCTACGTGCCGCGTCAGGGCGCCTCGATCAACGACTTCCTCTCGCTGGAGCGCGTTGAGGTTATCCGCGGTCCGCAATCGACCCTGTTCGGCCGCAACACCCCCGCCGGTGTTGTCAGCTTCCATACCCGCCAGCCGGAATTCGAATTCGGTGCCGAAGGCGAGGTCACGGTTGGCAATTACAATGCCCGCGTCGTGTCCGCCACGGTCACCGGCCCGCTGGTCGAAGACGTGCTGGCCTTCCGCATTGACGGCTCGGTCAACCAGCGAGACGGCTTCATCGAGAATATTGATGGCCGCGAGTTCAACAATCGCGACCGCTGGAGCGCCCGCGGCCAGTTGCTGTGGGATAGCGGTGGCGCGACCACGGCCCGCATCATCGGCAGCGTCGGCAGCATTGATGAAAACTGCTGCGCCGCGCCCTTCTCCTACGTGTCTCCGCTCGAGCTGTTCGCGCTG
>CAZCEG010000288.1:0-2013 GCA_964497275.1 uncultured Oceanicaulis sp. | reverse complement strand
ACGACGCTCGGCGCCGTCATCCCGTCGCAGGATCCGTTCGATGGCCGCACGGCCATCAATGGCCCGCTGCGCACGCAGGTCGACACCTGGGGGATTTCCGGCGAGATCAACCACGATTTCGGCGGCTTCACCCTGACCTCGATCACCGCCTTCCAGCGCTATGAGGAAGATCAGGTCTTCGACGCTGACTTCACCACGCTGGATGCAGCCGGTGCCCGCCAGCAATTCCAGGAATATGACGCCTTCACCCAGGAGCTGCGCTTTGCCTCCAATGGCGGCGATAATTTCGACTGGATGGGCGGCCTGTTCTATTACAACAACTCGCTGACCTTCCAGAACGAGACGCCCTACGGCACGCAGCTGCAGGCTTTTGCTGACCTCGCCTCCGGCCTCGTGCCTGCTGTCGCCCAGCTTGCCGCTGGTCTCGGCCTTCCGGCCGGTTCGGGTATCCCGTCCATCTTCAACACGATCATCGGTGGCAATAACGCGACGGGTGTCGGCACGCTGTTCCCGACGCCGTCGGGCAATCCGATCCCGATCCTTCCGGCTGGCGGTTATCTCGGTGCCGGGCAGGGCCTCCTGAACGAAACGTATCAATACGACACCGAAGCGTGGTCGGCCTTTGGTCAGGTTGACTGGCGGGTGACGGATCGCTTCACGATCACGGCGGGCCTGCGCTATTCGCGTGAGACCAAGGACTATAATCCGAACGTGACGATCAATGATCCGTTCTCGCAGCTGGACGCCGTTCAGCTGGGTCAGGATCTGCGCCTGCCGAGCACCACGACCTGCGCCGCCTTCCCGGTTGGTGACTCTTGCGCCTTCTTCGTCCCGGCGATCCTCGCTGCGGGCGGGGCGCCGTTCAACCCTGCCGTGCCGCTCACCCCGGCTCAGGCCGCTGACCCGAACATCAACTTCCTGCTGGGCCTACTGGGCGGTTCGGGCCTGCAGTTCAACGTCATCAACGCGCCGTTCGCGCCGGGCTCGCGCACCGACGAGAACGTCTCCGGCTCGATCATTTTCGGCTATGACGTCAGCGACACGCTCAACACCTATCTGAGCATTGGTACGGGCTACAAGCCGGGCGGCTTCTCGCTGAACTCCAACGCAGCGGCGACCGGCCTGTTCCAGTTCGAGGAAGAGACCACGCTCTCCATCGAGATCGGCGTAAAAGGCACCGCGTTCGATAACCGCCTGATCTACGCGGTGGCGCTGTTTGACCAGTCCAACAAGGACTTCCAGACCGAAACCTTCGTCGGCGGCGGCTTCTATCTCGACAATGCGGGTGAAATCTCCATCCGCGGCCTCGAGGTCGAGGCGACGCTGGCTCCGACCGACGGCCTCGTCATTTCGGGCGGCTTCACCTGGCTGTTCGAGAACAAGTATGACGAGTACGAGTTCGGCCCGTGCCCGCGCACGTCCTCGCTGACCGAGCCGGAACTGGCAGGCAACCCGCTGTTTGCCGACTGTCTGGCAGACCGCTTCAACCAGCTCGGCTTCCGTGGCCGCTTCAACGACCTGTCGGGCGTGGACCGCGGTTCGTCTGACCTGACCGGCTTCATCACCGCGATGTATACCCGTCCGATCAGCGACACGCTGGAAGTGCGGGTGCGCGGTGAAGCGTCCTACACCTCCGAGTACAATCTGGTCGGCACGCTTGCGCCGCTCCCCTCGCTGGTTCAGGACAGCTTCACGCTCCTCAACGGCTCCATCGCCGTTGGCGCGCAGGACGGCGCCTGGTCGCTCCAGCTCTGGGGCCGCAACCTCACCGACGAGCAGTATTTCCGTGGTGGCTTCTTCTCGGTCGGTACGCCCGGTCCGAGCACCAATGCCTATCCGAGCAATCCGCGCACCTACGGCCTCTCGCTGCGGGCGCGCTTCTAGACCGCCTCTTTCCTTCGGGGATTGGGCAAGGGCCGGGAGGGAAACCTCCCGGCTCTTTTTTCTGTCTGCTGGTGCTTTTCCCTCGTCCTTCGAGACGCTTCGCTTCGCTCGCCCTCAGGATGAGGGAAA
>CAZCEG010000287.1:0-3548 GCA_964497275.1 uncultured Oceanicaulis sp. | reverse complement strand
ACGTGTTGCGCGCCGGTAAGCTCGATCTCGCCCGAGCCAATCACAGCGACGGGAACGGCAGACGCCCCGCGTATCTCGGCTGCCCGCGCGGCGCTGACCACGATCACATCCTCGCGAGCGGGCTGCGCGGCGGCCATCGGGGATGCCAGGAGCGTGGTCAGCAAGGCGCAGCCCATGCTTGACGCTACCGGCTTGAGGCCTAGTCTGACGCGCTCACTCGCGGGGGTTAATTTCATGTCGTTACGCCGTTTCGCTGCTGCCATTGTGGCTGGTTTCGCCATTGTTGCCGGGGCCGCCCATGCCCGTGACTACGAGCCCAGGCCCTTAGTTGAACTGATCGACCAGCAAGTCGAGTACGATCCTGCAATTCCCCTTCCCGAAGACGTGACTGGCTTCAAGGTCGGCGAGATCATTTTCACCCCGGACATGATCTACGCCTATATGCGCGCGGTGGCCGCGGCCTCGGACCGGGTTAGCATCGACACGATTGGCCGCTCACACTTTGGCCGCCCCATCATGCGTGTGACCATCACCTCGCCGGAGAACCATGCCCGGCTGGAGGACATACGTCAGGCCCATCTCCAGATCTCCGCGCCCGGCAATACCGCTCCCATACCGGCCGACCATCCGGTCGTGGTCAACCTCACCCATGGTGTGCATGGCTCGGAGCCGTCGAGCTATGATTCCATCATGCCGATCCTCTACTTCCTCGCCGCAGGGCAGGGGGCAGAGGTAGCCGACATCCTCGACCGCTCGGTGATCCACATTGTCGGCCTCATCAACCCCGATGGCGCAGACCGGTTTGCCAACTGGACAAACCTGCATCGTGCGCGCGTGCCGGTGGCCGATCCCCAGCACCGCGAGCACTTCAACGAATGGCCATGGGGGCGCACCAACCATTACTGGTTCGATCTGAACCGGCAATGGCTGCCTGTCACCCAGCCCGAGGCGCGCGCCCTGGTGCAGGCGACCCGTGAATGGCTGCCCAATATCGCCGCCGATTTCCACGAGATGGGCACCAATACCAGCTATTTCTTCTCGCCCGGCCCGCCCGATGGCCTGCACCCGCTGCTCTCCATGGCAGGCTTTGAGCTGAACCAGCGGATGAACAGCTTCCTGACCGAGCAGCTGGACCGCGAAGGCTCGCTCTATGTCAGCGAAGAGTTCTTCGACGACTTCTATCTGGGATACGGTTCCAGCTATCCCGGCCTGATCGGCGCGATCCCCTACCTCTTCGAGCAGAGCTCGGTGCGCGGGATCGTGCAGGAGGGTGAGTACGGAACGTTCTACTATGACTTCAAGGTGGGCCAGCAAGCGCGTGTGGGCCTCGCGCTCATCCGCTCCGCGCTTGCAAACCGCGAGCAATTGCTGAGCTTCCAGCGTGATTTCTACCGGGAGAGCCAGCGCCTCGCCAATGCCGATCCGATCATCGCGCACGTGTTCTCCTCGCGCGATGCGGGCCGGCTTGCCGACTTCATCGACATGCTCGGCGTGCATGGCATCGAGGTGCGCCGCCTTGCCCAGCGCACGCGTCTGAACGGCATCGATTTCGATCCCTCCAACTCCTATGTCGTGCAGGTGCGCCAGCGCGAGTATCGCGTGGTGCAGGCCCTGTTCGAGACCCGCATCGTGGAGGGCATGACCGAGTTCTATGACGTGTCGGGCTGGACCCAGCCGCTCGCCTATGGCCTTGATTTTGCGTCCGTTCGGTCAGGTCTGTTCTCGCCGAACCTCGCGGGCGACCT
Organism: uncultured Oceanicaulis sp.; assembly: GCA_964497275.1. Lineage (GTDB taxonomy): Bacteria > Pseudomonadota > Alphaproteobacteria > Caulobacterales > Maricaulaceae > Glycocaulis. The sequence goes on along the minus strand of CAZCEG010000287.1, from coordinate 1,803 downwards.
GGTGACCGGGCTGGAGCGCGCGGCCGCCGCTCCGCCTGCATCGCCTTACGCCTATGTGATCGACTGGTCGCACTTCTATGCCCCGCGTGCGCTCAACCGCTTCCTGCAGGCGGGCCTGCGCGCCCGCATGATCCCGGGCGGGATGAGCGTCACCACCGCTGATGGTACGGCCAGCGTGCCTGCCGGCTCGGTGGTGATTGCCGTGCAAGGTCAGGACCTTGCGCCGGACGCGATCCATGCGCTCGTCGCCCGCGCTGCCGCCGAGGACGGCGTGACCATCCATGCGGCCATCACGGGCGATGTGCGCGGCGGACTCGATTTTGGCAGCTTCTCCAGCTCCAACATCCGCAGGCCGGAAGTGCTGCTCCTGACCGGGCGCGGCACCGATGTGAACGCGGTGGGCGAGATGTGGCACCTGCTCGATCACGAGATGCGCATGGGCGTTTCCATGATTGATGTCAGTGAGTTCGGTCGCGCCAGCCTGTCACGCTACACCCACATCATCATGGCCAATGGCGGCTATGGAGCCTTGAGCGAAAACGACGCCAAACGCATCGGCGACTGGGTGAGTGCCGGTGGCATTTTCCTTGGCATTCAGGGCGGGGCGCAGTTTGCCATCCGCCACGAACTGACCAGTGCAACGGTGGCCAGTGCGGCCTCAAACGCCAGTGGAAACAACGGTGTAACGCCGCAGCCCTATGCCGATATCAACACCTGGGACACGGTGAACGGCATCTCCGGGGCGATCTTCGCCGCCGAGATTGACCTGACCCATCCGCTCGGCTTCGGGCTGACCTCGCCGCGCCTGCCGGTGCAAAAGGAAGGCACGAACGGATTTGCGCAAGGCAACAGCCCGTTCTCGCTCCCTGTGCGGTATGCCGCCAACGGACTCCTGTCGGGCTATGCCTCGCAACAAAATATCGACGCGCTGCAGGGCCAAGGTGTTGTATTTGCAGAGAGAAGAGGCTCCGGCTCGGTGATCCTCTTTGCCGACAACCCGTATTACCGGGCCTACTTCCGGGGTTCGGCGCGGGTGTTCACCAACGCCATTTTCTACGGGGATAGCTTCCGCAACGCCAGCCGCCGCGGAGAGTAAAAAGCGTAAGCAGCGCCGTCACTTGGCGTGGCGGCGCTGCAATTCCCCCGCCACATCGGTGAGGGATAGCCCGCGCGCTTTAAGGAGCACCATGAGGTGGAAGACGAGATCGGCCGCCTCACCGGTGAGGGCAGCATCGTCCTCAGCCACCCCTGCGAGCGCGGTTTCCACACCTTCTTCACCAACTTTCTGCGCTATCTTGTTGATAGGCTTTGATAAAAGCTTGGCGGTGTAGCTTTCCTCGCCGCCCGCGGCCGCGCGATCGTCAATGATCCCGGAGAGCTGGCCGAGGAATGCGAGGACAGGTCCGGGGATATCTCCAAAGCACGAACGGGTGCCGAGGTGACAGGTCGGGCCCTCTGGCATTGCCTGCACCAGAAGCGCATCGCGGTCGCAATCGGCGGCAATCGAGACGAGGCGCAGCACATCGCCGGAGGTCTCGCCCTTCGTCCAGAGCCGGTTTTTCGAGCGCGACCAGAAGGTTACGAGACCCTTCTCCTGAGTCACGCCCAGCGCTTCGGCATTCATGTAGCCGAGCATCAGCACCTCGCCGGTGAGGCCGTGCTGCACGATGGCAGGCACGAGGCCGCCCGACTTTTCAAAGTCGATATCGGCGGCGGAAAGCGCGGGTTTCTGGCTCATGACATGCGGACCTCTATGTCGGCCGCGGCGAGCGCGGATTTCAGATCGGGAATCGCGATGATTCC
>CAZCEG010000286.1:0-3551 GCA_964497275.1 uncultured Oceanicaulis sp. | reverse complement strand
GTAGGCGGCATCAAAGGTCAGCTCTTCAGCCAGGAACTGGCCGGCCAGCAGCGGCACCGACACTTCGATGAAGGCATCGGCAGCCGTGTAGGAGCCGGTGGAGTTCTGGTAGAGGAAGAGGGCGTTGAAGCCGAGCGAATTGTTGGCGCTGACATCGGCAATATTGGTGCCGGCCGGGAAGGGTGACTCTGCGGGGAGCACGCCGCGCAGCCACGGATCGCGGATGCTTGTTGCGTCTTCCTTGCGGTATTCACCGCCCAGCGCGAACTGGACGGGGCCAGCAGGCAGGGTGAAGAAGTCACCCAGATCACCGACCAGAAGGCCGCTGAATACCGTCTGGCGCAGCTCTACGCGATCCTCGGTGCGCACCGAGAAGAAGTCGCGCGCGTCCTGGCTGATGGAATCGGCACCGCCCCAGATATTGGCCGGGCGGCACTGGCCTGCGCCCGGGGTAAAGCTGAACACACCGGGATTGAACTCGGGAATGTTGAACAGGGTGGTGAACGGAATGTGGTTCGGATCAACGTCCACGCGGCAGACTGGGGCGCCGGTGATCGGATCAGACACCACATCAATGGCGGCAAAGAAGCGATCCAGGATGACCTCGGTGCTCTGCGTGGTGCTGGTGAACTCGCCGTAATTGGCCGCGATTTCCCAGCTCCAGCCATTGCTGAATTCACCTTCGAAGCCACCGACAATGCGGATCGTCTCGCGGTCCACATTGGTCTGTGCGCCGCCCGTATCGGTCGGGTCACGGGTGATCCACAGGCCACCGGGAAGCCCGGTGATGGCACCAGCAAAGCCACCTGGAGCCGTCGCGCTGGTACCGACCAGGGCTGCCGGCAGGAACGGGTTGTCCGGCGCACCGTAAAGCAGGTCGAAGAAGCCGTTCTGTATGACGCTGCGGCGGCTTTCGCTTTGCGAATAGGCCAGCTCGAGGAAGAATCGGGTGTTCGGCGTAATGTCGTAGCGGGTGTTGATGTTGAAGGTCAGGTTCTCGCTGCTGGGATAGAGCGAGTCCTCGTCATAGCGATCCGGCACACCGTCGCCGCCGAACTGGTTGAAGGAGCCAGCCACGAGCCCGTCACGATAGGGGCGCAGCGCGCCATTGCCATCGCGGGTCCAGCAGCCGCCGGCATAGTCGAACCGGAAGGCACCGTCATCGCCCGGGAACGGATCGCCAAAGAAGCCTGGCAGGTAGAACTGGTTGTTGAAGCCGACAAAAGACTGGTCGCAATCGGCCACGCCGTTACCGTCAAGGTCAATGGCGTGGAAGATATCGAGGTTGAACGGCGAAATGATACCGGCCCGGTTCGAAATCGAGAAGGTCGGTTGCGGCAGGATGGCCCGCGAGGGAGCCGAATTGCGGCGCTGGATCAGCGCCAGCTCTGCCGCGCTCAGATCGGCAGTGGTCAGTGATGTGCCGAACTGCGCATTGTACCGGTCGATGAAGCGCTGTGGATCGGTGGGGATGAACAGGCCATAGGGATAGCGGAACGCGCCGAGGCTATAAAACTGCTGGAATAGCGGCGTGGACGAGGTGATGTCGCCCTGCTGGAAGCGCAGCGCCGGATTGGCCTGGGCGCGGTGAATCCCGTTATTTTCCGACCAGGGCCGGTCACCGGCCGTCAGGCCATCATCCTGACGCCAGTCGAGGCTCGCCGTGATATTGCCGCGGCCATCGTGGAAGTTATGGCCACCGAGCAGCTCCACATTATAGGTCTGTGCATCGCCCCGGCTGGAAATGCCGCTACGGACATTCACGTTCAGCCCTTCAAAATCATCGCGCAGGACGAAGTTGATCACGCCGGTCACGGCGTCGGAGCCATAGAGCGCCGATGCACCGCCGGTCAGCACTTCCACTCGCTCGATGAGCGCGTTGGGAATGGAGGCGACGTCAACCGCGCTGGAGCCTTCAAAGCCACCGACATAGCGGCGGCCATTGACGAGGGTCAGCGTCCGGTTGCTGCCGAGGCCGCGCAGGTTGAGCACGTTGTTACCGGCAATGCTGGCTTCCGCGCTCGTGGAGGAGAGAAGCGCAGGCAGACGGTTCAGCACTTCGGTGATGTTCGGCTGACCCGCTTCACGCAGCTCGACGCCGGTTACCGACTGGACCGGCACCGGCGAGGCGAGGTTCGGATCGCGCGCGATCCGCGAACCGGTAACCGTGATGATTTCGCTTTCGGGGGCCGCAGCCTCCTCCTCTTGCGCGTGGGCTAGACCCACCGAGATGACGCTGGCGGTCGCCAATGCGGTGCCGCCGGCAAGCAGGCGACGGAAACTGGAAACTGACATGAAATGCCCCCTGGCTCTGATAAGTCGCCGTCCGGCCCGAATACCTGACGGAATCGGGTCTCGTGGAGTGCCGGATCGTCTTGGCGACCCAGCACATCACAAGACCGTTATCTGCAATTAGGACCCCGGCCCTTCCCGGCTGTCCAGCCAGAAAAACCTGAAAGCGACGTATCCGTGACGAAATTGCTACAAATTTGAGCACGGCTGACCAATCCGGGGCAGGACGACTATCCGCCCGCCGATGGCGCAACATCAAGGACATAGCCCTGCAGCCGGCGTGTCTCGACCAGATCATGACCGACCACGGTGCGAATGGAGCGGCGCAGGCGCGCCACCGCGACATCGATCACGTTGATCTGGGGGGGCAGGTTTGGAAAATCGGTCCACACTTCGGCCCACAGCGTATCCCGGCTCACCGGCGCTCCTGCGCGCTCGGCCAGCAGTTTCAATATGTTGAACTCCTGAGGGGACAGGGGAATGTGCTGGCCGTTCCAGTGTGCGGTGCGTGCCTTCACCCGCACTTCCAGAGCGCCAAGAACCATGACTTCGGGATTGGCGGCGTGGCCCGCCCGGCGCGCCAGTGAGCGCAGGCGTGCCCGCAACTCCGCCGCATCAAACGGCTTGGAGAGATAATCATCGGCGCCCGCCTCGAGCCCCTCAACGCGCTGATGGGTCTGGCCGAGGCTCGAGAGCACGAGCGCCGGCGCCGTGATGCCCATATCCCTCAGGCGCGCCAGCAGCTGGAGGCCGTCCGAGCCGTCCGTCTCGATCACCCGGTCAATTACCAGCACATCGACCGACGAGGATCCGCACAGGGCGATCCCTTCCGCGCCGGAGCTGGCCCGGGTGAGCGACCAGCCCGCCTCCGAGGCAACCGCCTCGCGGGCGCACTCGGCCCAGTGATCCTCGGCCTCGATCCTCACGAGTTGCATGTCAGTCTCTCCCCCCGCCTGATGGTCTGGCAGATTTTTCAAAACACGTCCTCAGAACGGTCCGCCCACCGCGTCCGTGAACGCGGCATGGTCGGGTGCATGGGCCGCAGCACCCGGTTCATGCGCCAGCGCTATATAGCGCGGCTCACCCTCGCCCGAACGCAAAACCCGCAAGGCGACCTCGCGCCGCGACAGGGCCAGCCGCGCCATGGCTTCCTGCGCATCGTCAAGCTCTGCCGTTCCTACCGCCAGCACGGAATCGCCCGGACGCAGGCCTGCGCGCGCCGCCGGGCTGCCGGCCAGCACCTCGTCTATGATCACGCC
>CAZCEG010000285.1:0-3552 GCA_964497275.1 uncultured Oceanicaulis sp. | reverse complement strand
CCCCGCCTGCGCATGGGCGACGAAATTGGCGACGGTCACCGGCGCGCGGTCAGGATAGAGCTCCAGCGCGATATTCCCCGCAGACGTCTCGACGACCGCCCGGACCGGGCCGGATGCGGCGTCATCTGCAGGCGGTGCTCCTGCGGGTGAGCAGGCGACAAGCGCGATAATGGCGACAAGGCTTAAAAGGCGCATGGAACATATCCCCCTTGAAATCTCTTCAGCCACGCTTTCACGGCGCGCCCGGCTTGCCAAGCGTTTCGCGCCTGCAAGCGTCATCAATGAAAGATTGACCGGACAAAATTTAGCTCTCACAGTGAGCTTATGAGCACGCGCAGCATTTACAGCTATGGCTACGGCTATCGCCTCTTTACCGGGGGCGGCTGAAGTCTGCGCGCGTGACAGCACACGGATTTTGGCGGCCCCTTCCCACACGGAAGGGGCCGCTTCCATTTGCGGCTGGCCTTGAGGGCCTGAGGAGAGGGTGATGAGTGAGGCAAGACAGGCGCGCGCAGAGGACAGGGCGGCCTTGCGCGCAGCGATCGACAAGATCGACGCTACGCTGATCCAGACACTTCTTGAGCGGCGCCGTCTTGCCGAGGCACTTGGTGCCCTGAAAGCCGGTGACGGTGCCATGGTGCGCGATGTGGAGCGTGAGAGGGCGGTTCTGGACAGGGCCGTGGCGGCTGGCGCGGCGGCGGGTCTTGAAGAAGCCTTTGTCGAAAAGCTGTTCCAGCTGGTGATTGACGATTCCCTGCGCCGCCAGCGCGCAGGGCTTGATGCGCGGGTGCGCACCGCCACGCTGAACGAGGCCAAGGTCGCCTATCTGGGTGGCCCCGGCAGCTACAGCCAGTTTGCAGCCGATGCGCATTTCGCCGGGCGCTATTCCGCCGTGATGCCGGTTATCCAGCGTGATTTTGGCGGCATTTTCGAAGCGGTGGAGAAGGGAGAAGCCGATTACGGCTTTGCCCCCATCGAGAACACCACCACGGGCGGTATCGTGGAGGTCTATGACCTGTTGCGCGATACAAAGTTGAAAATCGCAGGTGAGCATCACTACAAGGTGGAGCACTGCATTGTCGGCAAGGCGCATGATCTGGGCACCGTGCGCACTGTGCTCGGCCACCCGCAGGCGCTACGCCAGTCCCACCGCTTCTTTGCGCGCCATCCGGAACTGATTACCCGCGCGGTATCGTCCTCCACCGAGGCGCTGAACGAGGCATTGACCGGCAAGCCGGATGTCGCGGCTGTGGCCGGGCGCGATGCCGCGCGCCTGTTCGGCCTGAATGTCATTGATGCGAGCGCGTCCGATCACCCGGAAAACTACACGCGCTTTGTTGCCCTGGCGGTTGATCCCGAGCCTGCCTCGCCGCTTCTGCCGTGCAAGACCTCGCTGGTGCTGGTGACGTCTGATGCGGCAGGTTCGCTTGTCAGTGCGCTTGAGGGCTTCCGCAAGGAGGGGGTGAACCTCACCAAGCTGGAAAGCCGGCCGATTGCCGGCAAGCCCTGGCAGCAGATGTTCTTCCTCGATCTGGAAGGCCATGAGGAGCACGATAATGTGGCGCGCGCGCTGGAGACCCTGCGCAAGCACGCCGTGTCGGTTCACTCGTTTGGGTCGTATGGATCAGACCGCCTGCCGCCAGCCGCGCGTTATAGCGGAAAATAGGCGGCAGGTTCAGTCCTGCCGCTCCGGCGCTGTACGGTTCTGGCTTGGCGGCACTCGCGCCGGATAGGGCTGAGGCGGCGTCGGCGCTTCCATCCACGTCTGCACGGGTTCTCCGACTTCAGAGCGCCGCATCTCGAAGCGCCAGCTGCGCTGGCTGCGGGCAAGTTCGGCCTGAGCACGGGCCGCTTCACGCAAGGATTCCCGTGCGGCCTCCAGCGCTTCGCGTTCCAGACCACCGCTGGCACGGGCCTGCGACTGGATGGCAGCCAGAGCGGTTTCAAATGCCGCCTGCGCGGCCTCCAGCTGCGCGAGCCGGCGTGCCTCGGCTTCGGCGAGCAGGGCGCGATCATTAAGGGGTGCGGCCACAGCCATGGTCTGAGCGCAATCCGCCAGGGTGATCCGTGCGCCCGCGGGAAGGCGTGTTGAGTCGTCCCCGCAAGCGCCAGACAGCACGTCGCCGTCCAGCCCGGTGGCCCCGGCAAGGTCTGCGCCGGAAAGATTGACCACCGTGAGGCGGGCACCGCCAAAGGCAGCATTGCGCAGATTGGCGCCGGTCAGATCGACATGGTCCAGCACCGCGCCAGACAGGTTGGTGTCCCGCAATACCGCGCCGTGCATGATCACGTGCTGCATCACGATGTTATCAAGGCGCGCATTGGAAAGATTGGTCTGCCGCAGATCGGCCGAGCGCACCGTCGCGCCGTCCAGCGATGCATTGCGCAGGTTCGAGCCCTGCAGGCTCACCTGGACCAGACTGGCGCCGTTCAGCCGGGCATCATGCATCCGGGTGCCTGTGAGCATCACCTGATGGGCGCGCACGCTTGTCAGGTTCGCATCGCTGAGGTCTGCGCCGGTCATGGTGACGTTGGAGAGCTGGACCTCGCGCAAAGAGGCGCTGCGGAAGTTTGCGCCATCAAGGCGCATGTTCACAAAGCGCGCGCCGAGCAGTTGCGCATCAGAAAAGTCGGAGCCTGAAAAGTCGCCGCGATACAGGTGCGCTCCGGCGAGATTGGCATCGCGGAAGTCGCAATTGGCGCAGTCCCCGCCAATCACGAGCCGGCGCTGCGGTCCATCAGGAGTTTCTGCGCGAACGCTCTGCCCGTTCTCGAGATCCTTCGCCATGGCAACCGTGCCCGGCAGCGCAATCAGCGCAGCGGCGAGGGAGCAGAAAATGGCAAGACGCAGCTTCATACGCTGAGTTCTAACCCGCTGGTAAACCAAGCGCGACTTAAATTGCGGTAAGGCAGAAGAGGTGTTAGCGCGCTACTACACAAGCGGAAATTGTCAGTCCGCGCGGCAGGCGCGTGGCCGCGTCTCCGCAGGCCGCGTTCAGCTGGCTCTGGGTGAGGCCGTGGGCGCGGTCCATCTCCGCGCCGGAGAGGTTTGCGCCGGTGAAGTTTGCGCCCGCAAGGTTTGCTCCGCCAAAATGCGCGCCAACCAGCGTCGCGCGCTCGAAATTGGTGCCGGCAAAGCTGGCGCCGGTGAAGCGTGCGCCAAACAGGTTCGCAATCGACATGTCCGCCCGGTCAAAGCGCGCGCCGTTCATTGTGGCGAGCGACAGATCGGCCTGACGCAGCCGCGCGCCGGAGAGGTTCACGTTTGGCAGGTCGCGATAGGAGAGATTGGCCTGAAACAGATTGCAGTCCGGGCAGGACTGGCCCGACTGTACCTGCTGGATATGGCCCGGATTCTGCGCCATGGCGGGCGCGCCAAGGGCAAGGCTAAGCGTGATAGCGGCCAGAACCTGTTTCATCGCGGCACATCCTTCATCGCCCCGTACGGGCTTTCAAGGGCTGGCAAGCAAGGGACGGGCCTTTTTCTTTGACGCTCAGCCCATCCGGGCTTCGCTCCTCGCTAAAGCTGCGGTTGGCCGGGCGGTCTGGTGG
>CAZCEG010000284.1:0-3555 GCA_964497275.1 uncultured Oceanicaulis sp. | reverse complement strand
CGTCACGCACTGCGCTACGAACTCGCATGGACGCTGTCCGGCCTGCCCTTCCTCGGGCCCATCGGCGCTGCGCGCGTCGGCTATACGAACGGCCAGTACGTCATCAACCCGACCATTGCCGAGATGGCTGACAGCGAGCTTGATCTCGTCGTCGCCGGTACGGGCGATGCGGTGATGATGGTGGAATCGGAAGCCAAGGAGCTCTCCGAAGACATCATGCTGGGCGCGGTTGTCGCCGGCCACGAGGCGTTCCAGCCCGTGATCGACATGATCATCCGCCTGGCGGAAAAAGCCGCCAAGGAACCGTGGGATTTCGTGCCGGAGGATCACTCCGCACTGGAAGCCCAGGTCCAGAAGCTCGTCGGCAAGGACATTGCCAAGGCTTACACCATCAAGGACAAGTCCGAGCGCTATGCCGCTGTCGGCGCAGCCAAGGACAAGGCGATTGCCGAGCTTGGCCAGTCCGAAGCCAATCCTGAAGGCGTGCCGGTGGCAACGCTGAAAGGCGTGCTCAAAGACGTGGAAGCCGCCGTCGTGCGCGGTGGCATCATCAAGACCGGCAAGCGTATTGACGGCCGCAAGCTGGATGATGTGCGCGCCATCGTGTCGGAAGTCGGCATCCTGCCGCGCACCCACGGCTCTGCCCTGTTCACCCGCGGCGAGACGCAGGCCCTCGTGGTTGCGACGCTCGGCACCGGCGAAGACGAGCAGATGATCGATGATCTGACCGGGATGTATAAGGAGCGCTTCATGCTCCACTATAACTTCCCGCCCTACTCGGTGGGTGAAACGTCCTTCCGTCTGGCTCCGGGCCGCCGCGAAATCGGTCACGGCAAGCTGGCCTGGCGGGCAATGCGCGCCGTTCTGCCGACCGCGGAAGCCTTCCCCTACACCATCCGTCTGGTGTCCGAGATCACCGAATCCAACGGTTCGTCCTCCATGGCGACCGTGTGCGGCGCCTCGCTGGCGCTGATGGATGCCGGTGTGCCGATAGCGCGCCCGGTTTCGGGTATCGCCATGGGCCTGATCAAGGATCCGGACGGCATTGCTGTGCTCTCCGATATCCTCGGTGACGAGGACCATCTCGGTGACATGGACTTCAAGGTGGCTGGCACCGAAAAGGGTGTCACCTCGCTGCAGATGGACATCAAGATCGCCGGCATCACCCGCGAGATCATGGAAACCGCGCTCAATCAGGCTCATGCCGGGCGCGCCCATATCCTCAACGAGATGAGCAAGGCGCTTACCGGTGCCCGCACCGAGCTTGCCGATACCGCGCCGCGCATCGAGCAGATGAAAATCCCGGTCGACAAGATCCGTGATGTCATCGGTACGGGCGGCAAGGTGATCCGCGAGATCGTGGAGAAAACCGGCGCCAAGGTGAATGTCGAAGACGATGGCACGATCAAGATCGCCTCGGCCGATGCCGCGTCGATCAAGGCGGCCCGTGACTGGATCCACTCTCTGACGGCCGAGCCGGAGCAGGGCGCGATCTATCAGGGCAAGGTCGTCAAGGTCATGGATTTTGGCGCCTTTGTGAACTTCTTCGGCCAGCGTGACGGCCTCGTGCACGTCTCGCAGCTCAAAGCCGAGCGCGTCAATCACCCCAACGACGTCGTCAAGGAAGGCGATTCGGTATGGGTGAAGCTCATGGGCTTTGACGATCGCGGGAAGGTGAAACTTTCCATGAAGGTCGTGAATCAGGAAACCGGCGAGGAAATCGCCGCTGAAGCCGCCGCCGACTAGGCCCGCGCTTCACACCTGACATGAAAAACCCCGGACCATGAGGTCCGGGGTTTTTTGTTGTTGGCGGAGAGGCGTTGAACGCCTAGTAGCGATAGTGCTCGGCCTTGAACGGGCCTTGCTGCTCCACGCCGATATAGTCGGCCTGGTCAGGCGACAGCGTGGTCAGTTTGGCGCCCAGCTTGTCGAGGTGGAGCGCGGCCACCTTCTCATCGAGATGCTTGGGCAGGATGTAGACATCGTTCTTGTACTGGTCGCCCTTGGTCCAGAGCTCGATCTGGGCCAGCACCTGATTGGTGAAGCTCGCGCTCATCACGAAGCTTGGATGGCCGTTGGCATTGCCGAGGTTCACAAGGCGGCCTTCGGACAGAAGGATGATCTTGTGGCCTTCGGGGAACTCCACCAGATCGACCTGCGGCTTCACATTGGTCCACTGGAAGTTACGCAACGCCTCGACCTGAATTTCGTTATCGAAATGGCCGATATTGCACACGATGGCCATGTTCTTCATGGCGCGCATGTGGTCGACGGTGATGACGTCCTTGTTGCCGGTGGCGGTGACGAAGATATCGGTATTGCCGATCACGTCCTCGATGCGGACGACATCATACCCGTCCATCGCGGCCTGCAGGGCGCAGATTGGGTCGACTTCAGTAACGGCGACGCGGCAACCGGCAGAGCGCAGCGATTCAGCCGAGCCCTTGCCCACATCGCCATAGCCGCAAACGACGGCGGTCTTGCCTGCCATCATGACGTCGGTGCCGCGGCGGATCGCGTCCACAAGGCTTTCGCGGCAGCCATAGCGGTTGTCAAACTTCGACTTGGTGACGCTGTCATTCACGTTGATCGCCGGGAAGGCGAGCTCGCCGCGCTTGGCCATCTGGTAAAGGCGCATCACGCCCGTGGTGGTCTCTTCGGAGACGCCCTGAATGTTCGCCTTGGCCTTGGCAAACCAGCCCGGGCTCGCCTTGATGCGGCGGCGGATCGTGTCGAACAGCCAGCGCTCTTCTTCCGATTTCGGCTCGCCCAGCACGGACGGGTCTTTTTCGGCCTTCTCGCCAAGCTGGAGATACATGGTGGCATCGCCGCCATCATCCAGGATCATGTTGGCGGTTTCACCGTTCGGCCAGTGGAAGATGGCATCGGCATAGTCCCAGTATTCTTTCAGCGTCTCGCCCTTCACCGCAAAGACCGGCACGCCAGCTTCAGCAATCGCCGCAGCGGCATGGTCCTGCGTGGAGAAGATGTTGCACGAGGCCCAGCGCACCTCTGCACCAAGAGCGGTCAGCGTCTCGATGAGAACGGCGGTCTGGATCGTCATGTGGAGCGACCCTGCAATGCGCGCGCCCTTGAGGGGTTTCGCGGCGCCGAACTCCTCGCGCAGGGCCATCAGGCCCGGCATCTCGATTTCGGCCATCTCCATCTCGATCCGGCCCCAGCGGGCGAGTGCGATATCCTTGACCAGATAGTCTTTGCCGCCGGGTGTCTCGAAAAGCAGGGTCATGGGCGAAACCTTCGTGTTACAGGGAGAAAATGTGTGTGCCGAATGGCGCGGGCCTCTATAGACCGGCTGATTTGCCAGCGCAAACCTGAAGCAGGCGCGCTGTCACAGCGTTGACGTGCCCAATTCACAAACAAGAGGTTAAATCGGCCCGGAATTTGTATAGACTGAGGGAGAGGGAGCGTCTGTGCCACGGGCTGACAGCCTGAAAAGGAGCACGAAACGGCGCGTGATGAGGGGTTGCAAGCCGCATGTCCATTTTGCCAACGGCCCATGCCAGCCAGCGTTTTGGTGGCAAGACCATTGATTTT
>CAZCEG010000283.1:0-3559 GCA_964497275.1 uncultured Oceanicaulis sp. | reverse complement strand
CCTGAAAAACCCTTTCAGGAGCGCGGCGCTTTGCTCTGCCAGCACGCCGCCAGTGACTTCTGGCCGCCAGTGGCAGGTGGGTTGCTCAAAGAAGCGGGGCCCGTGCAGGATCGCGCCGCCCTTCGGGTCTGACGCGCCATAGACGAGGCGTCCGATGCGGGCATGACTGATCGCGCCTGCGCACATGGCGCATGGCTCCAGCGTCACGAACATTTCCAGCCCCGTCAGCCGGTAATTGCCGAGTTTCCGGCCCGCAAGGCGCAGACTGAGGATTTCCGCATGGGCGCTCGGATCATGGCCTGCAATCGGCGCGTTGTGAGCCAGCGCGACCACTTCATCTGTTGCCGGATCGACGATTACCGCGCCAATAGGCGCCTCGCCTGCGGCGGCGGCGGCTTGCGCCTGACCCAAGGCTAGTTCCATAAAGCGTATGTCGCGGCTATCGCTCATCAGAGCCGCTTAAGCCTTCACCGGAGCACTCGCAAGCCTTGGCCAAGCCCCCTGCCCCCAAAAACGCTGAAGACGGCGAACGCATCGCCAAGGTGCTCGCCCATGCCGGTGTCGCCTCGCGCCGCGAGGCTGAACGCATGATCGAGGAAGGCAGGGTGAGCCTGAACGGCAAGGTGCTGAAAACCCCGGCGGTGAAGGTAGGCCCCGGCGATGATGTGCGCGTCGATGGCAAGCCCATCGCGGCGCGCCCGCCCACGCGCCTGTGGCGTCACCACAAGCCGGATGGGCTGGTGACCACCCATGCCGACCCGCAGGGGCGCGAGACGGTGTTTCAGGCCCTGCCGAAGGATATGGGCCGCGTCATCTCCATCGGGCGGCTGGACCTTACCTCCGAAGGCCTTTTGCTCCTCACCAATGATGGCGAGCTGGCGCGCGTGCTGGAACTGCCCTCCACGGGCTGGACGCGGCGCTACCGCGTGCGCGCCTATGGCGACATCACCGAAGAAGCCATCGCCAAGCTGAAGAACGGCATCACGGTTGAGGGCGTGAAATACGGCCCCATAGATGTCGTGGTGGACCGGCGCACCGGCTCCAATACCTGGCTGAATGTGGGCCTGAAAGAGGGCAAGAACCGCGAGGTGAGAAAGGTGCTCTCCGCGGTCGGCCTGACGGTGAACCGGCTCTTGCGCACCGCCTATGGCCCGTTCCAGCTTGGCGCGCTGGAAAAAGGCAAAACGGAAGAAATCCGCCGCTCCGTCCTGCGCGAACAGCTGGGCCAGCTCTATCCGCTGGACGCTGACGGCTATCCGATGAAGGAAGGCGGCAGACAGGCCGACAATACCGGCAAGGCCGTCTCCCGGCCCACGAGGGCACGCCCGCCTGCGCCTGCAGGCAAGGGCCCTGCCCGCCCTTCGCCCGGTGGCCCGCGCGGCAAGCCCGCCCCCGGCAAACGCCCCGACAGCAAGGCCGGAAAGCCCGATGCGCATCATCGCCGGAAGCCATAAGGGCCGCGCGCTGGCTGCGCCCAAGGGCCGCAAGACCCGCCCCACCGCCGACCGCACCCGCGAAAGCATCTTCAACAAGCTGGCCCATGCCAGCTGGTCTGAAGGCCTTGAGGGCAAGCGCGTCATGGATCTCTTTGCCGGCTCTGGCGCGCTGGGGTTTGAGGCGATGAGCCGGGGCGCGTCCTTCTGCCTCTTTGTCGAGACCGATGCTGATGCACGCGGCGCGATCCGCGACAATATCGAGGCGCTTTCCCTCTGGGGCACGACGCGCATCCACCGGCGCGATGCGACCTCGCTGGGCGAGAAACCGGCCAATCTCGGCGCGCCGTTTGATCTCATTTTCCTCGACCCGCCCTATGGCAAGGGGCTTGGCGAGCTGGCCCTCTCCCGCCTGCTCGATGGCGGCTGGCTCAGCCCCGATACAATCGCGGTGCTGGAAGTGGGTATCGACGAGGCGCCCGAAACACCCGGCTGGGAACGCCTCGATGAAGGCGAATACGGCGCAGCGCGGGTGGTGTATCTGCGGAGGGGTAGCTTGTGAATTATACAAAATTATGTATAATTGGGTCTGGATAGCATGAAGCAGGTCGCTTTCCATGGCAGCGCGCTGAACGACCTTCGGGGCTTCCCGGAAGGTGCGCGCCGGGAGGCAGGTCATCAGATCGACAGGGTCCAACGCGGACTGGACCCGGATGACTGGAAACCGATGACAACTATCGGACAAGGCGTCAGGGAGATACGGGTCCGAGATGAAACCGGCGCATTCCGGGTGATCTATCTGGCGAGGCTCGCCGACGCGGTTCACATCCTTCACTGCTTCCAGAAGAAAACCCAACGCACCGCAAAAACCGACATCGAACTCGCAACCCGCCGTTACAAAGCCCTCATCAACGAGCAAAGACCATGAACGAACATCGTTTTGACAGCATCTGGGACGCCATCGAGAGCACGCCCGGCGAAGCGGAGAACATGAAGCTGCGCTCCGAGCTGATGATCGCGCTCAAATCCCATATCGAGGCAAAGGGCTGGACGCAGACCGAAGCCGCCAAACGCATGGGCGTCACCCAGCCACGCGTATCGGATCTGATGCGCGGCAAGGTGCAGGTTTTCGCTCTGGACGCGCTGGTCAATGCCGCGAGCGCGGCGGGGCTCAGCGTGAAGCTGGACGTGAGAGAAGTCGCCTGACCCCTCACTTCCGCCCGAACAATCGCTCAATATCCGACAGTTTCAGCTCCACATAGGTGGGTCGGCCGTGATTGCACTGGCCGGAATGGGGTGTGGCTTCCATCTCGCGCAGGAGGGCGTTCATCTCCTCGCCATTGAGGCGGCGGCCTGCCCGCACCGAGCCGTGGCAGGCCATGGTGCCGACCACCTCTTCCAGCTTTTCTTTCAAGGACAAAGCCTCGTCATACTCGGCAATCTCGTCGGCGAGATCGCGGATGAGACCCTGCACGTCGAGGCGTTTGAGAAGGGCTGGCGTCTCCCTCACGGCAATCGCACCGGGGCCGAAGGGTTCGATGACAAGGCCAAGCTCGGCAAGCTCGTCTGCCCGGTCGAGCACGCGGCGCGCCTCGCCCTCGTCCATCTCGACAATCTCCGGCACCAGCAGTGCCTGCCGGGCGACACCAGTTGAGGCCAGAGCCGCCTTCATCCGCTCATAGACGAGGCGCTCATGGGCGGCGTGCTGATCGACGATGACGAGCCCGTCCGCCGTCTGCGCGATCACATAGGTGCCGTGCAGCTGTGCGCGCGCCGCACCCAGCGGAAAGGCTTCCAGCTCGCGGGCCGGTTCAGCTTCCACCCTTGCCGCATAGGCAAGGCCTGAGGGTTCGGCGCGCGGCACTCCGGCATCGAACTCATGGGCGGCACGCTCGGCGAGCGAGGCTTCATAGGCGGGCGAGACCCGCGCGCCATATTCGGCGCGCGATGGCGCCCAGAGCGAGCCTGTAGGCGCACTTTGCGGCTGCAGCCTGCCAAGCGTGGCCGCAGCGACAGTTGTAGAGGCGCGGTGGCCAGCCCCTGCCAGCGCATGGCGCAGCGCGCCCACAATAAGCCCGCGCACGAGACCGGAATCGCGAAAGCGCACCTCGGCCGTGGCCGGGTGG
>CAZCEG010000282.1:0-3573 GCA_964497275.1 uncultured Oceanicaulis sp. | reverse complement strand
AAGCGGTCCCGGCTAACGTGACTGTCGGGTGTCATACCCGGGCGGTATCTGCGCCCCGGCGGTATGGGGGATATATCTGCTTCCTCTTCTTGACGGAAGTGTGACGATAGCCTTGCTCGCGATTTTGTTATCAGAACAGTGAACGCATCTATCGAAGCTAGTGGCCCAGTCTATGTCATGCATCTTGACCGGTGCGTCCTGGCCCTCTATAGCCCCGCCCTCCGGGCGATTAGCTCAGCGGTAGAGCACTTCGTTCACACCGAAGGGGTCACTAGTTCGATCCTAGTATCGCCCACCATTTTCCTGCGTTAAATCTTCGTCATATTGGCGGCCGGCGCGCTTCATTGCGACGCTGGCCACCAATGTGGCGTGGCAGGCATCCCGCATAGATAATGCGCCGCTCCACCTTTGCTAGAAAGACCGTCTTTCCTGTCTGGAAAAGATGAAACCGCGTCGGTTTGCCGCTGATGCACAGCCCTGCTATTGCGAAGCGTTCTCAAAAATGTCATCACACGGCCTCGCACCCGACCTGCCGGGGCCCAGGGGCCCTTGCAACCCAAGCGGAGACCGGAAAGATGACGCTACGCCTTCCCCTTATCGCCGCCCTGACCGCAGGTCTTGGGCTTGCTGCCTGCTCGCCTGCCGAGCCCGACGCGGTCGTCAACGTCTATTCGGCGCGCCATTACGCGTCTGACCAGGAAGTCTTCCGCGCCTTCACCGAAGAAACCGGCATCCGCGTCAATCTGGTGGAAGCGGGCGGCGACCTGCTCATCGAGCGCGTGCGCGCCGATGGCGGCCGGTCACCCGCCGACGTAATCATCACGGTGGATGCAGGCCGCCTGCACCGCGCAGCCGAAGCGGGTCTCTTCCAGCCCATGACCGGGCTGGACGATGTTCTGGCCCGCGTGCCGGACACGCTGGAGCATCCTGAAGGCCTGTGGTTCGGCTTTGCCACCCGCGCCCGCGTCATCGTCTATGCCCGCGACCGCGTGGACCCGTCCGAAGTGCAGACCTATGCCGCACTCGCCAGCCCCGCCTTTGAGGGCCGGGTGTGTGTGCGCTCCTCCTCCAACGTCTATAACCAGTCCCTCGTGGCGGGCATGATCGCCGAAGATGGCGCCGAGGCGGCTGAGGCCTTCTCTGCCGGCATCGCGCGCAATCTGGCCCGCGCGCCACAAGGCGGTGATACCGACCAGATCCGCGCTGTTGCGGCCGGTCAGTGCGACGTGGCCATCGTGAACCACTATTACCTCGCCCGCCTCGCCAATGCCGAAGACCCGGCAGACCGCGCGGTTGGCGACGCCGTCGGCATTGTCTTCCCCGATCAGGGCCGCGGTGGCACCTATGTGAACATTTCCGGGGCGGGCCTTGCTGCCAATGCTCCGAACCCGGAAGCGGCCCGCGCCCTGTTGCGCTTCCTGATGACGGAACGCGCGCAGCGCGCCTTTGCCGAACTGACCAACGAGTTCCCTGCCGATCCGTCCGTGACCTACGAGAACACCGTTCTTGACGTTTATGCCGGGTTCGAGGCGCGCGATCTCAATGTCAACGCGCTCGGCGACAACGCCGCTGAAGCGCAGCGCATCTTTGACCGGACCGGATGGCAGTAAGCGACAGCCTCCCCCGGCCGCGTAGCAGGCAGATGAGCCAGACCGGACCGCGTCCGGTCTGGCTTGCTGCTTTGGCGGGCCTTCTGTGCGCCGCGCCCCTTCTGGCGGTGGGCTGGCTGGCCATTACCGGCAACTGGACGGATTATCTCGGCCATATCTATCAGACCAGGCTGGCAGGTTTCCTGTGGAACACCGCCATTGTCGGCCTCGTCGCGGCAGGCCTTTCCGGCGTGATCGGCACAGGCACCGCATGGCTGGTCACCCGCCATGTCTTTCCGGGCCGCACCGTCTTCCAGTGGATGCTCGCCTTGCCGCTCGCCATGCCTGCCTATGCGGCGGCCTATGGCTGGTATGACCTGACACAGGCCGCCGGACCGCTCGCCTTCCTGCCCACGGTCAGGGGGCCACTGGGAGCGGGCATGATTTTCGGCCTAGTCTTCTACCCTTATGTCTATCTGCTGGCGCGCGAGGCCTTCGCCGCCCAGTCGGCAGACGCCTATGACGCGGCGCGCACGCTCGGCTGCTCTCCCTTTCAGGCCTTCACACGCACCGCCCTGCCCATGGTGCGCCCGGCGATCGCGGCAGGCCTTGCACTTGTGGTGATGGAAGCGCTCGCCGATTACGGCACCGTCTCCCATCTGGGCGCGCCGACCCTCACCGTGGCCGTCATGCGCGCCTGGGCGGGGGAGGGCTCCACGCCCGATGCCGCGCGCATCGCCATGCTGCTCGTTACCATCACCTTCCTCATTTTCATGGCCGAGCGGGCCTTGCGCCGCCGGGCACGCCAGACCAGCGCGTCGGGCCATCGCCGCCCCTTCCGCCGTCAGCCGCTGGGCGCTCTGGCGGGCACCGCCGCCATGTTGATCTGCGCCCTGCCAATCGTGCTGGGGCTTGTCGCCCCGGCAGCCCGGCTCGGCTGGCGGGCACTGTCAACGCCTGCGGCGACAGGCCTCTGGCAGGCGGCTGGCAACTCCATCCTGCTGGCGGGGCTTTCAGGACTGATCGCGGCGCTGATCGGGCTGGCGCTCGCCTATGCCATCCGTACCCGAACCCTCACCGGCCGGGCGTCCGCGCGCATCGCCTCGATGGGGTATGGCGTACCCGGCGCGGTGGCGGCGCTGGGTGTGCTGATCATCCTTGGCGGGCTTCAGGGCTGGCTTGACGGGACATGGCGCGCGATGACGGGCATGCCCTTCCCGCTCTTGCTGACGGGCAGCGTCATCGCGCTGATCTTCGCCTATCAGGCGCGCTTCATTGCGGCGGCCATCGGTCCCAGCGAAAGCGCGCTCTCGCGCGTCACGCCCTCGCTCGACGCCGCCGCGCGCACCCTTGGCGCCAGCCCGATGACCATGGCCTTGCGCGTCCATTGGCCGCTGGTCTCCTCCGGCGTGGCGCTGGCTGGCCTCCTTGTGTTTGTGGAGGTTCTGAAAGAACTTCCCGCCACCATGATCCTGCGCCCCTTCAACATGAACACGCTGGCCGTCACCGCGCATAATTTCGCCGCCGACGAGCGCCTCGGCCAGGCCGCCCTTCCGGCGGTGCTGCTGGTGCTGGTGGCGCTGCCGCCCATGGTATGGATCGCGCGCCAGATCACCGCGACCGAGCGCACGCAGGACGCCATTCCCCCTTCAGAAGCCATTCCGGGGCTCGCCGAATGAGGGGAGAGGCGCATACCCGCCCCCGCATCGTGATTGCGGGCGTGGAGGTTCGCCTACAGCGCGGTGGCGGCGCTGCCGTGCGCGGTACCGACCTCTCCTTGTTCGCAGGCAAGGTGACCGCCCTGCTCGGCCCGTCGGGCGCCGGCAAATCGACGCTCCTGCGCGCGATTGCGGGGCTTGAACGGCTGCATGCCGGCGAGATCAGCTCTGACGGCACGGTATGGAGCGGACCCGGCACGCACCTGCCGCCAGAGGCGCGCCGCTGCGGTGTGGTGTTTCAGGATTTCGCGCTGTTCCCGCACCTG
>CAZCEG010000281.1:0-3592 GCA_964497275.1 uncultured Oceanicaulis sp. | reverse complement strand
CCTGGGCGATATCGAACGCGCCGTGCCCGCCTTGCCGGAGAAGGTTGCCGCCAGCATGGAAGGCGCGGCACCCGCCGACGTCCATGCTGCCGTAAAGGACAGCATTTCCGCGATCATGCTGATCCGCGCCTATCGTATGCGCGGGCATCTGGCCGCCGATCTTGATCCGCTGAAGCTTTCAGAGCGCGAGCCCCAGCCGGAGCTCGATCCCGCCAATTACGGGTTTGGCGAGGCCGACCTTGATCGCGAGATCTTCATCAACGGCTATCTGGGCCTTGAAACCGCAAGCGTGCGGCAGATCCTCGACATCCTCAAGCGCACCTATTGCGGCACATTCGGCGTCGAGTTCATGCACATCTCCAATCCGGAGGAGAAGGCCTGGCTTCAGGAGCGCATTGAAGGGCCGGACAAGGAAATTGCCTTCTCGAAGAACGGCAAGAAGGCCATTTTGCGCAAGCTGGTCGAGACCGAAGCCTTCGAACGCTTCCTGCACAAGCGTTATCCCGGCACCAAGCGGTTCGGCATTGATGGCGGCGAGGCGATGGTTCCGGCGCTGGAGCAGATCATCAAGCGTGGCGGGGCGCTGGGCGTCACCGACATCGTGATCGGCATGCCGCACCGTGGCCGCCTCAACGTGCTCGCCGCCGTGATGGGTAAGCCCTATCACGTGATCTTCCACGAGTTTCAGGGCGGTTCCACGATCGGCGAGGACGAGTTCTCGTCAGGCGACGTGAAATACCATCTGGGCTCATCATCCGCGCGCGAGTTTGATGGCAATACCGTCAATCTCTCGCTCACCGCCAACCCCTCGCACCTGGAAGCGGTCGACCCTGTCGTGCTCGGGAAGGTGCGCGCCAAAATGGCGAAATACCAGGTCCAGACTGGCGAGCCCTCGAGCCACCGCGTCCTGCCGCTCCTGCTGCATGGTGATGCGGCGTTTGCCGGTCAGGGCATTGTGGCGGAGTGTTTTGGCCTGTCGGGCCTCAAAGGTCACCGCACCGGCGGCGCGGTCCACTTCATCGTCAACAACCAGATCGGCTTTACCACCGATCCGCGTGACAGCCGCTCCTCGCCTTACCCGTCTGACGTTGCGCTGATGGTGCAGGCCCCGATCTTCCACGTGAACGGGGATGACCCTGAAGCGGTGGTGTTCGCGGCCAAGGTCGCGGCGGAATACCGCCAGACCTTCGGCAAGGACGTTGTCATCGACATGTTCTGCTATCGCCGGTTCGGCCATAATGAGGGAGACGATCCCTCCTTCACCCAGCCGGTCATGTACAAGGCCATCGCAGGCCACCGCCCGACCCGCGACCTCTACACCGACCGCCTGATCGAGGAAGGTGTCATCACCCGCGAGGAGGTCGAGGGCTGGGTCAGCGAGTTTGAAGGCTTCCTCGATAACGAGTTCGAGCTGGGCAAATCCTACAAGGCCAACAAGGCTGACTGGCTTGATGGCGTGTGGGCAGGCCTTGGCCTGCCTGACGAGGACGACCGGCGCGGCCAGACGGCGGTCGATATCGACCGGCTGAAGGCCGTCGGTCATGCGATGACCGAGATGCCGGACGGCTATAACGTCCACAAGACGCTGCAGCGCGTGATCAAGGCGCGCCGTGACGCGATCGAGGCCGGTGAGGGTATTGACTGGGCGACGGCCGAGCATCTCGCATTCGGCACGCTTTTGACCGAGGGCTTCCCGGTGCGCCTGTCCGGTCAGGACTGTGGCCGCGGCACGTTCTCGCAGCGCCATTCCCACCTGATCGATCAGGAGACCCAGGAGCGCCACACCTTCCTCAATCACTTAAGCGAGGATCAGGCGCGCTATGAAGTGATCGATTCCATGCTGTCGGAAGAAGCCGTGCTCGGCTTCGAGTATGGCTATTCGCTCTCCGCGCCGAACACGCTCGTCATGTGGGAAGCCCAGTTTGGTGACTTCACCAATGGCGCGCAGGTGATCATCGACCAGTTCATCTCGTCGTCGGAGCGCAAATGGCTGCGCATGTCCGGCCTCGTCATGCTGCTGCCCCATGGCTATGAGGGGCAGGGGCCGGAGCACTCGTCTGCCCGCCTTGAGCGCTTCCTGCAGCAATGCGCCGAGGACAATATGCAGGTGGCCAACTGCTCCACCCCGGCGAACTATTTCCACATCTTGCGCCGCCAGATCCACCGGGGCTTCCGCAAGCCGCTGGTGATCATGACGCCGAAATCTCTGCTGCGTCACAAGCGCTGCGTGTCTGACCTCTCCGAGTTCGGGCCGAACTCCTCCTTCCACCGCGTCCTCTGGGATGATGGCGATGTCAGCATCCGCAAGGATCGTGATGACCTTGCGCCCGCCCGCGCCGAGCCGCTGGCTGCCGACAAGGATATCCGCCGCGTGGTGCTGTGCTCGGGCAAGGTCTATTACGACCTGCTAGAAGCGCGCGAGGCCCAGGGCATCCATGATGTCTACCTGCTGCGTGTCGAGCAGTTCTATCCCTTCCCCGCCAAGTCGATCATTGACGAGCTGAAGCGTTTCGCGCAGGCCGAGATCGTCTGGTGTCAGGAGGAACCGAAGAATATGGGCGGCTGGACCTTCGTTGAGCCGTATCTGGAGTTCTGCCTTGATAAGGTGGGCGGCAAGTCGAAGCGTCCGCGCTATGTCGGCCGCGCGCCCTCTGCGTCCACTGCCACCGGCCTCCTGTCGCGCCATCAGGCCCAGCAGAAAGCCCTCGTCGACGAAGCCCTTGCCGCTGACTGACCCTCTTACCCTCTGACCGGAAGCACGAAACCATGAGCGCAATCATTGTCCCCACCCTTGGCGAGTCCGTCTCGGAGGCCACTGTCGGCACCTGGCTGGTCAAAGCCGGTCAGGCGGTGAAGAAGGACGACGTTCTGGTCGAGCTGGAAACCGACAAGGTGTCGGTGGAAGTGCGCGCCGAGGAAGACGGCGTGATCACCTCTATCGCCGCCAAGGAAGGCGATACGGTAGAGATCGGGGCTACATTGGCCGAGTTCGAGGCCGGTGCAGGCGGCGCGGCCAAGCCCGCAGAAAAGGCGCAAGAAAAGCCTGCTGCGAAGGCTGAAGCCAAGCCGGAGGCGAAATCTGCACCCGCCAAGGCCGAAGGCGGCCTCATCGACGCCAAGGTGCCGGTGATGGGCGAAAGCGTCGCCGAAGGCACGGCTGGCAAATGGCTGGTGAAGCCGGGCGAGGCGGTCGCCATGGATCAGGCCATTCTCGAGATCGAGACCGACAAGGTCGCTGTGGAAGTCCCGGCCCCGGCAGCGGGCGTTCTTGAAGAGACGCTTGTGAAGGAAGGCGACAGCGTGGAGCCCGGTCAGGTGATCGCGCGCATCCGCGAGGGTGCGTCCGCTGGCAAGTCCGGGAAATCCGAGGCCGCGCCGGCGAGCACGCCTGCCCCGGCCAAGGCCGCCAGCAGCTCTGGCGATGTGAAGGCGATGCCGTCGGCCGAGCGCGTCGCGAAGGAAAACAATCTCGATCTGTCCAAGGTCGAAGGCACCGGTCGTGATGGCCGCGTGACCAAGGGCGATGCGCTGGCGGCCCTGTCTGCGCCTGCAGCCGCGCCTGCCGCTGCCCCGGCCCAGCCGTCTGCCCCGC
>CAZCEG010000280.1:0-3603 GCA_964497275.1 uncultured Oceanicaulis sp. | reverse complement strand
TTCGCCCATCCCCTCGATTCGGTGCCGCTGGTCGGGGACCTCTTCCAGGTCCGCGTACCCGTTGGCGGGGATGGTACGACCGTCAATGTCGCCAATTTCAGCTATCGCGGCGAAGGGTTTGACGTGGTCCACGCCGCCTCCCTGCGGGCGATCTACGACCTAGCAGACCTCAATAATTCGCGCTTCATCCACGGGCCCGGCCAGTCCGGCCATCCGCTCTCGCCGCACTATCGCGACCTTGCAGAGCTGTGGTCACGGGGCGAGTATATCGAGATCCGCGATGACTGGACGGCGTCCAGCCCGCCGCGAGGCGCGCGCACCCTGACCTTGAGGCCTGCGAACTGACGTGAAGACCCATGCCCGGCAGATTGAGCTTGGCGGACGGCAACTCGCCTACCGCCTGAAGCGCTCCACGCGCCGCACGATCGGTCTGAAGATCGATGCGGACGGGCTGACCATCACCCTACCCCGCCTCACCCCGGAGCGTGAGGCGGAGCGGGTGATACGCGACAAGTGCGACTGGATCCTGCCACGCCTTGAAAAACACGCCGCCAAGCGCCGCCCTGAGCTGACCGGCGCGCACGGGCAGGCGGTCGGCTATCTGGGCCGTTCTTTACGCCTCACCCACATCCCGTATGCGAAAGCCCGCACGCTGGTGCGCGCCGAAGACGATGCCCTGATCGTGCGTGTCGATGAGCGCCTTGACGGTGATCTGCGCGATGCGACGGTCTTGCGCGCGATCCGCCGCTGGCGGCGCGAGGAAGCGGCAAAGGCGATGACGCCGCGCATCGCCCACTATGCCGGCCTGCTGGGACAGCCTGTGCCGCCTGTGATGGTGCGCGAGCAGGCCTCACGCTGGGGCAGCTGCGCCTCTGACGGCACGATCCGCATGAATGCGCGCCTGATCGCGTTCGATTCCGAGCTGATCGATTATGTCTGCGCGCACGAGGCCTGCCATCTCATCGAGATGAACCATTCTGACCGCTTCTACGCGCTGCTGGACCGCATATTGCCCGGCCACAAGCTCTTACGCCGCACCTTGCGCGACGCGGTGATGCCGGGGGATGCGTACTAGCGGGCACTTCTTCCAAACTGCCCTACAGGTGATTGCGGATTGGCCGGTTAGGCCGCTTCACGCTGGCGCCACAGTATTGCCGCCATCACCGTAGCCGTCACCGCGCCAAGCAAGCTGGCGGCGCCGAGCTGTCCTGCCACTGCGTAAGATGCGACAGAGCACGACAATACACCTGCTGTGTAACCAAATCCGAACAGCAGGGCACCGTGCGCGTGACGCGCTGGCAGGGCAGCGCCGAGCACCAGCAAGGCGCACAATATCAGATCCGGCACCAGGAAGAGATTGTCGGCGCGCCACGAATTATTGATGAACAGGAAGGCAAACGTGCCCACTGCGATGGCAACAGCAACGATACGGGCGATTAACAGCATCGGGGCCTCCAAAAAAGTGAACGATGTTCACTTTCTGGCCCGAACCTCATAAGGTCAAGTGCAATCACAGACTAAAACGCCGCACCGGGAAGCCCGGTGCGGCGTAATTCTTTGCAGAGGCAGGCGTGATGCCTAGCGGCGGCCACCCACAGGGGCCGTGCGCGGCAGCAAGCCTTCGCGCTGGGCGCGCTTGCGGGCCAGCTTGCGGGCGCGCCGGATCGCCTCGGCCTTCTGGCGAGCGCGCTTCTCGGAGGGCTTTTCGTAGTGGTTGCGGCGCTTCATCTCGCGGAAAGTACCTTCCCGCTGCATCTTCTTTTTCAATGCCTTGAGCGCTTGCTCGACATTGTTATCGCGCACGACGATCTGTACTATAGCCTACTCTCCCAGGTCCTGCAGCGGGTGCCGATCAGCGCGGGCACTCCAGTTACAATACTAAGCGCGCCAGAGGCAGGCAAACCGGCCTTTGGCGGAAAACTTGCTAACGAGGCGCGGGTGTTACCAGAGCTGATCACCCATGTCCATAGGGGCGGGGAGGATTCAGCTGCCAGCGGCGGCGTCAGTCTGCCGCGATGACGAACACCGCTTTTGGCGCTAGATTAGGTTCATGAGCACACACGATACCAACCGGTCCCGCGCCGACACCGCACGCGCCGCCCTGCTGGAGGCAGCGCTCGCCGAAGCGCCCTTTGAAGGCTGGAGCGATTCCCTGCTGATGAAGGCCGCCGCGAGCGCTGGCCTGAGCACAGGCGAGGTGAAGCTCTACTGCCCCGGCGGCGTCATCGATCTCATCATCTTCTGGTGGAAGGAGATGGACGAGGCGGCCCGCGAAGCCATTCAGTCCGGCGAAGCCCCGGCGAAAATCCGCGAGCGCATCACCCGCGCCGTCCTGTTGCGTCTTGAGGCCGGGGCCGGCCATGAGGAAGCGCTGGCGCGCGCCCGCGCCCGGCTATTGCTGCCCGATGGCATTGGCGATGGCGCAAAGCTCGCCTTTGAAACCTCAGACATGATCTGGCGCGCCATCGGCGACACATCGACCGATTTCAACTGGTATTCCAAGCGCACGATCCTGACCGGCGTGTGGACGTCCACGCTCGCCATCTGGCTGAGCGAGAGCGATCCTGAAAAGCCGGAAACCCGCGCCTTCCTGGACCGCCGCATCGCCAATGTGATGGAATTCGAGAAGGTGAAAGCCAAGGCCAACAAGGCCCTCTCCGCCTTGCCCGATTTCGCCGCGATGGCCGGGCGCGCACGCTACGGGGCGCGGTAAGTTCGGTTGTCATTCCGGTCACGTGATGTCCCCCCCCGCCTGCGGGGGAGATGTCAGCGTAGCTGACGGAGGGGGGAGTTTTTGTGAAATCCCCCCTCGCCCCTTATCAGGGGCACTCCCCCCGTGAACGGGGGGAGAGACCAGTCCTGCATCGACGGGGAAGCTCAGCTTTTCTTCTTCCCGCCATCGGGCGTGTATTTGTTGACCTTCTCGCGCACCACTACCGCGCCATCGATAACGATCACGGCCTCACCCAGCGGCGGTTCGGTGTAACGCACAGCGAGCTCTGACAGGCTCCCCCTGTGGACCCGCTCGAACGCCTTGGTCAGCTCAAACGCCACCGCCGCCTGCCGGTCGCCAAGCACGGTAGCGGCATCGGTAAGCGTCTCGGCAAGGCGCTGCGCGCTTTCCATGATGATGAGGGTTGCAGGGTCCTTCGCGAAGGGCTCGAGCCATTTCTGGCGCTTGCC
Organism: uncultured Oceanicaulis sp.; assembly: GCA_964497275.1. Taxonomy (GTDB): domain Bacteria; phylum Pseudomonadota; class Alphaproteobacteria; order Caulobacterales; family Maricaulaceae; genus Glycocaulis. The sequence goes on along the minus strand of CAZCEG010000280.1, from coordinate 420 downwards.
GCTCTTGCGCGGCGCAAAGCCGAGAAACGTGAAGCGGTCCGTCGCCAGGCCCGACACGGTGAGCGCCGCCAGCACGGAGGACGGGCCGGGCACGCTGCTCACCTCCAGCCCTGCCTCGATGACGGCGCGGATCACCTTGTAGCCGGGATCGGAAATGCCGGGCATTCCGGCATCGCTGACCAGTGCCACGCTCGCCCCTTCGCTGATCAGCTTGACGATGCCCACGGCGCTCTGCGCCTCGTTATGATCATGACAGGCGATCAGTCGCTTGGCCGCAACACCGACGGCATCGAGCAGGCGGCGCGTGGTGCGCGTGTCCTCACACGCGATCACATCGGCCTCTGACAGCACCCGCAGCGCGCGCGGCGAGATATCTTCCAGATTGCCGATGGGTGTTGCCACCAGCCACAGGCGCGGGCC